>JACUUK010000076.1 GCA_014859315.1 Candidatus Aminicenantota bacterium | reverse complement strand
CAAATCCAGGTAAAACTTAAAAGCTGGTATTTAAAGAAAGATGGGACTCCTGTTTTTCCAGAGTCAGAAGAGTATCCTTTCTCATGCAAGGAATGGATAACATTTGAAGCCAGTGAAATCAACTTATCACCAGGGGAAAGAAAACCAATTCATTATATTGTTTCTGTTCCAAAAGGAACACTTCCAGGACATTATTGGGCTGCTTTTTCCTTTGAGCCCATTTTAAATAAAGAGCATGGGAAAGAAGTTGACTCAATGATTATCAAAGGGAAAATAATGTCCAGTGTTTTTGTTAAAGTCGGCAATATAAAACCCACAGGAAGAATCATTGATATATTTGCTCATAAGGAAGAGGGGCAAACAGAGATTGGTATTCTTATCCAAAATAATAGCAAGGCACATTTTTATTCCTGCGGAAAATTAGAAATAATGAATGAACAAGATAAAAAAATAATGGAGCAGGAATTATACGGAGAACTGATACTTCCTGAAAGCGAAAGACATGTGAAAGTTGATTTGGAAGAGGATTTGGCTTCAGGCAAATATTTGGTAAAATGTGAAATCGAACTGCAATCAAGAAAAACTCTGAAATTTCAAAAGAAAATCACTATTGAATAGAAAAATTTATAGTTGGTAAGAATTAACAGTATTAGAAAAAAATCTTTTTTATTTCTGATTTACTTTTTTTTTCTATCTCTCAATTTTTCTTATTCATTGGAAAAAGGAGGGATTAATTTTTCTCTCTGGAACAGAAGTTTTTTATATGACCAGCAATTCCTGAATCAAAAGAATGTCCATGAGACAATATTTCATTTTGATCTTTCTCAGGTAATAACAAATTATGGAATGTTTTCCGCCTGGGTTGATGGTTTATTATCTGATAAAGGGCAGAATATTGCTCGGTTTTACTTAAACTGGAGCGGATTTAAAATCGGAAACGTCAAATTCAATGCGAAACTGGGTGATAGTTATCTTCAATTCACAAATTTAGAATCCCGTTTTATCAATATGTTCCATCCGTATTTGTATTTTTGCGGTGTAAGCCTTATGTTCTCATCTTCATCTTATGATTTGACTTTTTGGGGAGGGAAAACTGCCCAGCTTAGAGGTCTTCTTGGAAGCACTTATGAGATAGGCGATCAAAATATTTTGGGACTTAAAGCAAGGTATAAAGCAAAAGACCGACTGATTATCGGCGGAGGCATTATTCATACTGAAAATGAAGAAGACAATTTTGATGAAACTTCGCTAAAAAAAAATAATATTTTCCTGCTTGATTCAGAATATAAAATTTTTTCATGGTTAAGGTTCCTGGGTGAATATAAGCTAAGCAATTATCTTGAGAATGACAAAGATGAGACAAAGGGAGGTTTTTTTTATAGAATTGGCCCTATTATTAAAACTGAAAAATTCGACATAGAAGCTAATTACCGTTATATAGGGAGTAATTTCAGGTTTATCTCTCATGCTACTCAGATAGAAGAAGATGAAAAAGGTTTTTTCTCAACATTGAGATACCGTGCAAGCAGATCTTTAACTCTATTTGGAGGGTTAGACCGATTTAGAGATAATGTTGAAGAAGATCCGCAAAAAAGAACTATCGATACGTTTTATGTCTTTTCCGGTTTTTCCCTTTTTTCGAGGTTTTTACCTGACATTACCGTAAGGCTCAATGCAAGTGAAAGAAAGTCAAGAGAAGAATTTCAAGATTCTATTAATAAACTGAATATCGGCACATACGTTCAAATCTCTAAAAGGCTCGGGAGTTTTTTCCCGTACATTAGGCATATGTGGCGCAGATATGAAGACAAATTATCCCCTGAAGGAGTTTTTTCTTCTTCCGCAACATATTTAGGACTTAGACATACCTTCAGGCGATCATCTTCATTTTGGCTTGAAGGGATTCTGGATCAAAGATATGACTATATGGAAGAAAAAACCAGGCAGGATGTTTCACTGAGAACGGGTTTGCGGCATAGTTTTTCTCGGAAAATGAGCCTTTATTCAGAAGTGTTCTACAGAAGGTCTGGGTTAGAGGAAAGTATCAGTAACCTGGATATATATCTCGGCGTGAATTACGAGCTGCCATGGGAAATTGGATTCAAGATAGATTTTAGAATGCATCAACCTTTAAATCAGAAGAAGCAGGGTTCGAATTACTCTTTCACAGTTAAATTGGACAAAAGATTCAAATGGGGGGCTCCAACAAGAATTTTAGGAAAAGTTACTGATCAAGAAACCGTATGGGTTGGGAATATAGAAGGTTTTCTTTTTGAAGATAAAAACCAGGATATGATAAAGGAACAGGATGAAAAGGGAATTCCAGGAATAAATGTTATTTTAGAAGACGGCTCATCAACAAAAACAGATTCGAGTGGCCGATATAAATTTTCAAATGTGGCAGAAGGGAATCATCGTGTAAGAATTGAAGAGAGAAAAATACCGGCTAATTTTTTTATTCTCAAAGCTCCTTCTATGGACATTACGGTTGAAAGGAAAAAGACACACAAGGCATGCTTTTCTTTAGTTTCAGGAGCCACCATTTGCGGAAAAGTTATTGAGGATGCTAACAGGAACGACAAAATCGACCCAGATGAAAAAGGATTGGAAAATATTCTTATTTTGTTAAAGCCGTTAATAAAAGAAGAAGAAAAAGAAAAGCAAATGGATTATATGGAAAAACTTGTTCTCAATACTTATACAGATAAAGAAGGAAATTATATATTTGATAATATTTTTCCTGGTGAATATGAATTAATAATCGATGAAGAAACCCTCCCAAAAGGAGCAAAATTAGTCACTGAAACCCCAATAAAAATAACACTTCAGTCTGGACAAAAGTTAGAGGGCAAAGATTTATTAGTAAAGCCAAGAAAAATAATTTTTCAGGATTTCAGCAAATAAAAAAACCATCCATTATCCAAGCACATCAAAAATCAAAGGTTTTCCTGAGTTTTTAGCTTAATAAGGCAAGATATAATTCTGGATTTTTTAAACTATTGGCTTAAATTTTTCATTTATCCTAATCAGCTTTTCTTTTAGCAGACAATTTCTTTTTATCGGCTTGTCATTTTTTATGGCAATATAAAGGGCTTTATATGTGCCAACAATAACACTCAATTTCTTTGCACGTGTGAGAGCAGTATAAAAAAGGTTTCTTTGGAGCATGATGAAATGCTGGGTCATTAATGGCATAACAACTGCCTGATACTCGCTCCCCTGAGATTTATGAACAGATATCGCATAAGCCAAAACTATCTCATTCAATTGTTCTTTTTCGTATGGGACAATTCTTCCATCGAAATCCACCATCACCCGGTAAGCATGCTTGTCAATATGGACAACAAGGCCAATGTCGCCATTGAAAACTTCTTTTTCATAATTATTCCGGATTTGCATCACTTTGTCATAAATGCGTATCTCCCGGTGGCCAAGCTTCAGCCCTTCCTTAGAAAAATTGAGCCTTTTCTGAAGCTCTAAATTCAGATTGTCCACTCCCAAAAGCCCCCTGTACATAGGGCTTATCACCTGAATTTGAGTAGACAGCGGCACTAAATTTAGCTTTCGCGGAATCTTATATGCACATAGATTCATGATGATTTGAAAAGCCTTCTGTTCATTATCTTGATGAATGAAATAGAAATCGGAGTCTTCTTCTCCTTTAGAAGGATATATCAGGGATTTTCCCTGGTTCACACGGTGTGCATTTTGGACAATCAGACTATCCTTTTCCTGACGGAAAATCTCATCCAGCATCACAACCTCGACTTTCCTTGAATCAATGATATCCCGAAGAAGGTTTCCAGGTCCCACAGAAGGCAATTGATCTTTGTCCCCCACAAGGATTAAGCGCATCCATTCTGGGACTGCCTTTAACAAATAATACATTAGAGGCAAGTCCACCATTGAAAACTCATCGACAATTAGGGCATCTCCAACAAGTGGATGGTTTTCATTTCTCCTGAAAGCCCCTGATTTGGGATTAAACTCCAGGATCCGGTGGATGGTTTTGGCTTCTTTCTGGGTTGTTTCGGAAAGTCTTTTTGCAGCTCTTCCCGTAGGCGCAGTAAGCAGGACTTTTCTTCCCCACTTGTGGTAAATGTCGACTACAGCCCTTATGATTGTGGTTTTTCCTGTCCCAGGCCCACCAGTAATAACCAGTATTTTTTTGTGCAGGCTCTCTTGAATCGCACGCCTTTGGGCAGAAGAAAACTGAATGCCAACATCTTTTTCTACCTTCTTAATGGCTTGCTCTACATCAAAGGGAGGTTTTAAAAAAGGGAAAGCGGCCAACTTGTGAATCATGTTTGCAACATCTTTTTGGGCCTTGTATAAAAAAGGAAGGTATGCGGCCGAATCAGAATTTACCTGCTCTATAATCACTGCTTTTTCCTGTTTAAGCACTGCTAATGCATCCTGGATTTTCCCTGTATCAATTTCCAAATCTTTTTTGCAAGTATGTACTAAATCACTTTCATAAGAAAAAACATGGCCGTTTTCTGTGTCCTTTTCCAGGAGATAATGAATGTATGCTTTGATTCTTTCAGGTGAATCTGAACTCATACCAAGCTTCAAGGCCATCTGATCGGCTGTCTTAAATCCAATGCCCCAAATATCATAGCAAGCTTGATAAGGATTGGTCTTCAATACATGAAAGGATTTTTCTCCATACTGTCGATAAATTTTAGTTGCCAGGCCAGTTGAGATGTTGTGCTCCTGAAGAAAGATTATCAATTCCCTGATGTCTTCATGCTCTATCCATGATTTTTTTATCTCTTTCAACTTTACAGAACCTACGCCTTCGACTTCTTTCAACTTATTTGGATTTTTCGACAGGATATCCACTGTTTTTGTGCCGAACCTCCGCACGATTCTTTTCGCTAGAACAGGCCCAATCCCTCTTATCAACCCTGAGGAAAGAAATTTCTCTATGCCTTTTACAGAAGAAGGAAGAACAGGAATAAAATTTTCGACTTTAAATTGTTTACCGAATTTTGGGTTTATTTCCCATTTCCCTTTGACCTTTAATACTTCTCCTGGAGAAATAGGAGGGAAATTTCCAACAATCGTAAAGCGCTGCCCATCTTCAAGAGAAAAATAGCAGACAGTATAACCTGTCTCAGGGCTGTAAAATACGATCTGCTCGACAGTCCCTTCTATATAACACATATTTCTTTTACTCTTTCTTGCTCCTTAACCTGCTGTCTGAATTATTACTTTATCCCCTGTTTTAAACCCCAGTTTCTTTGCTGCAGAGCCTTCCATGGCCGAAACCTCGATAAGACCTAAACTTCCTTCAAGAAAAATAGATTCTCCTTTATTGACACAAGCATAATTTTTCTTAAAAGATGAAATCTTAATATTCCTCACTTGAAGTGACAGGACTTTTGATTGGCAGCTTCTCTTAAAATGCCTTAGCATATTTATTGGGATATTTGTAATACCATTACCAAATCTATCGATATAAAGGATCTGCCCTTCAATTTTATTTTTTATTTTCCGGGGTTTATGAACAGTAATTTTTATGAAGTCATTCACTTCATTTCCAAATTCTTCGGCAGACACACCTTTTGAAAGCCAGGCAGCTGCTGGTGCCATTTTATCCCGGCCTTCAAACGTCGAACTCGGCTGCGGAAGAAAAAACTTTGGGTTTGTGATTTCCATTATTTTCTTAACCGGCTCTACTTCCAGTACCCTTGTGAGTATTCCATTGTCAGGAGCAATGAAAAAATAATCTTGTGTTTCTACAAGAAGAATCCTGCGTGAACTTCCGACTCCAGGGTCAACAATGGATAAAAATATTGTTCCAGCAGGAAAATACTTGTATGTAGCATAGAGGATGAAAGCTCCTGCTTGAACATCAAAAGAGGGAGTATTGTGTGTGATGTCAATGATTCTTGCTGAAGGGTTCGTACTTAATATCACACCTTTTATGGAAGCAACAAAAAAATCTTTATCCCCAAAATCTGACATTAATGCAATAAGAGAATTTTTCATCACTTTTATCTTATTTTATTCTTATGTCTTGGTCAACCATACATCGGCTATATACCGGAAAGTTTAATAAATAATATAAACGGGAGAATCAGGTTAGGCGTTGGAAAAACCGCATGGAAGGCCCAGTGAGTGGACATGGTTAATCTCATCGTGAGAAGGAGAGAGCAAGGTCATTACTATTGTTGACCAGAAAGTAAAATCATGTTACTTTTTCATTAAATGAAATTCTTGAAAGTTCTGATAAATTCATTTATGAGTGCTGTTTTATTCAGCAGTCTTATTGCCCTTCTTATTTATGACTTGAATATCCAGATGAACTTTCATTTTTCGACATTTAGCCAACTGACTCTTTTTATCATTATGACTTATGGACTGCTTATTGTCATTTTCTGTATTATTATTTTTTTCATCATCCAATTTTTTCATGGAAAAAAGATTCAACTCCCAATTATTTCACCATCTTTTCTCATGATGAGCTTCTCACTGCTCATTCTCTTTTTCTGTATAATTTTTAAAGCTAATCTTAATTTCTTCCAATCTTTTTTCAACCAGCAAACAAAACCACTTTTGAAGAATCAATATTTCATGTTCTTATTTCTCGGTTCCTTAGGCCTTATCCTTTTTTATGCTTATTACAAACTTCGAAAAAACCAGCTTATTCTCTTGATTTACTTCTTGTGTTTCATAACAGTCATGATATTTTCTGTTCACCAGAGAAAAAGCTTTCCTGTATTTCATAAGCCTGGGAAAACAGCGCAACTTGAAGCCAAGGAAATCGATAAAAGAATCACAATCATTGGTTTAGAAGGATTGAGCTTTGATTTTTTAATCCCTCTAATTAATGAAGAAAAGCTGCCTAATTTTTCATGGCTTATGGAAGAAGGGAGCTGGGGAAAACTGATAAATTTCACTCCAAACGAACCTATCATTTTAAATAGTTCTTTTAATAGTGGCAAACTCCCTTCAAAACACCGCCAACTTTCGATATTCAAATATTTCCTTCCAACCCTTAAGCAGGAATTCGAAGTCGTCCCTCGCTATATTCTTCTTCGGCAATTTACGCGAATAAACCTGTTGCTGACCTTCTTAAATCCAACGATGACCGATACAATAGACATATGGAAAATCTTTAAAGACAATAACACGACATATCTAAAAAGAGATTGGCCTTACAGTAGAAACCTTCAAACGCCTTCACTGGAGTCAGAAAAATCCTTTAATCGTTTCTTTGATGAATTGATCCATGACGGCAATCCGCTTGCAAACATTTTGAAACAGGCCTTCTATAGAGATTTTGATTTCGAAAAGAATGTAGCCCAGAAAAGGAACGAGACTCAACCCCAATTGACTTATTTCATGCTGAATGGGTTAAACACTGTTGAAGTCTATTTTTATAAATACAGTTTCCCTGAGTTTTTTGGAGAAATCTCTCATGAAGACATAAATAAATATCAAGCAGTCATTGGAAATTACTATAAATTTTATGACCAGATCCTTGGGAAATATTTAACAGCCCTGAAAGAAGACGAGCTTCTTGTAATTTATTCTCCCCATGGCATTGAGCCCCTTCCAGTATGGAAGCGAGTTGTTGAGTGGATTTTAGGAAACACTGAACTATCAGCCACACATGACCTTGCTCCTAATGGAGTTGTCTTTTTCTTTGGTAAAGAAATAGCACGTGGAAAGAACGTCGAAGGTATAAGTATAATTGATATTGCTCCTACCCTTCTTTATTATCTCGGCCTTCCTGTAGGAAAAGACATGGATGGCATTGTCCAAAGCTCAATTTTTTTGAATTCCTTCACAGCGGAAAACCCTGTATTTTACATATCATCCTATGAAGAGATAGAAATAGTGAAGAGTAAGGAGTGAGGAGTAAGGAGTGAGGAGTGAGGAGTAGTAAATAAAATTCTTTACTATTTACTCCTCACTGTTTACTGTCATTGGCAAGGCGGAGTTATTTTATGATTTTAAGGATTCGGTTCCAGCGTGCTTTGGGAATAAGTCGTGCAAATTTTTTCAATCTTTCTTTGATGCTTGTCTTTTTATAGGCATCATTTTCAGCGTCATATGAAAAATATATGGTCCAAGGCCGTCCCTTGATATGCTCATAAGGCAAAAATCCCCAATACCGGCTGTCAAGACTGTTATCTCGATTATCTCCCATTACAAGCAAGTGCCCTTTCGGAACGACCACCGGGCCAAAGTTGTCCCTGATCATATCATCATAGTGATAATAGTTATTTCTTTTATAAACTTGACTGTCAATATGTACTTTATATATTTCAGGAATAGGATTATCATCGATATAGACCTGCTTGTCTTTTATCTCCACCTTTTCTCCTTCCAAGGCAATAACTCTTTTTACATAGTCCTTGGATAGTTCACGCGGATACTTAAAGACAACGATGTCATACCTCTTTACATCCCTTCTCGGGAGGATCGCCTTCTCAAATGAAAACACAGGTTTCACGTAAGCTAATTTATTGACAAGGAGGAAATCACCAATAAGAAGGGTCGGCTCCATAGAGCCCGTTGGTATCTGAAATGCCTGAACAATAAAAGTCATCACAAAAAAGACAAAAACAGCTGTTTCTGCGATTAGTTCAAAATACTCGCGAAAAACGCTGATTTCCCGTTTCTTTTTTCTTTTCTTATCCATGTTACATCACAAATCAAATGTTACGTCTTAAATTAGTTAATTAATATATTACAAAAAACAATATCCATCAAGACATTTCTTTCAAAAGTAAGCATCTTTATTTCCGTGATGAGGGAAACATCTGACCTAATTGAGAAGTACGGC
>JACUUK010000075.1 GCA_014859315.1 Candidatus Aminicenantota bacterium | reverse complement strand
GCATATTAATTCGTACACTAAAGTGACAATAAAGAAAGCTCGATGCATCAGATGCAGCAGGGAGTCGATCCTTATATCTTCCACACTTGAGATTTGTGTCGATTGTATCCGCAACCATTTTAACGAACTCAAACCGCACATTGATGATGTCCATGCAAAAGTAAAGGAAGCTTTCGGCCTTCCTCCGCATCCGCCTCGCTCACCCGAAGGATTAAGATGTGACATTTGCGCTAATCAATGCCAGATTCCTGAAGGTGGAAGAGGGTATTGTGGAGTGCGAATAAATGAAAATGGAAGATTTATTGGTGGAACAGAAAATGCAGGAAATTTCTTCAGCTATTATGACCGCCTCCCTACAAATTGTGTTGCTGACTGGGTTTGTCCAGCAGGGTCAGGGTGCGGTTATCCTCAGTTTTCATATACAAAAGGCATAGAATATGGTTATGAAAATTTAGCCGTGTTTTTCAACTCTTGCACATTTAACTGTTTATTCTGCCAGAACTGGCATTACAGAGAAGAATCAACAAGTATGAGAAAGCTTGGCCCGGAAGAAATAGCAGATAGAGTGAATGATAACACAGCTTGCATTTGTTATTTTGGGGGAGACCCTACACCACAACTGCTTTATGCGATTAAAGCTTCAAAGCTTGCGATTGAAAAAAAGAGCGGAGAAATACTAAGGATATGCTGGGAGACCAATGGCAGCATGAATGAAAAACTTCTCGAAAAAGCAGCGGAACTATCCCTGCAAAGCGGCGGTTGTGTTAAATTTGACCTTAAGGCATGGAACGAAGAGGTTCATATGGCTTTGTGCGGAGTCTCTAATCAACAGACTCTTTCTAATTTTAAACGATTAGCAACACATATTGCTGAAAGGACTGATCCACCCTTCCTTGTGGCTTCGACCCTTTTAGTCCCTGGATATATCGATGAAGAGGAGGTAAGCAATATAGCCAGATTTATCGCCTCTCTGGACCCTAATATCCCTTATAGCCTTCTCGGGTTTCATCCGCAGTTTTATATGCAAGATTTGCCAACAACTTCCCAAAGGCATGCAGAAAGATGTCTCAAAGCCGCCCATGAAGCCGGGCTGAAAAAAGTGAAGATAGGAAACATACATTTACTTGGGGATGCATACTAAATAAAGGAATGCCTGCCTCTTCTCAATCATTTTTTCTGGGTTAATTAACTTTGAATGTAAATAAAAAAAGTACCGGCTGTGTCAGCAAAAGGGGGGTTGGTAGGACTCTCTCCAGCCGGTCAAAGAGAGCTTTTTCAATTATACCACAATAAGAAAAAATGTGAAGCGAATTTTTCTTGTTATGAAATTTTTTTTATTTTTGCTAAACTATATCTTCGGTTATTATTTTTATCCGGAGAATTCATACAAAAAAGAAGGGAAGGAATTCTATGAACCAGGAACAGTTTATCAATCAAAAAATTGAAGAAATTAAAGCCATTGTTGGCTCTGAAAAAGCGGTCTCCGCTTTATCTGGCGGAGTCGACAGTTCTGTCTGTACGGTTCTGGCTCACCGGGCTATTAAAGATCGCTTACGTGTGATTTTTATCGATGATGGCCTTATGAGAGAAAATGAACCCCAGGAAGTAAGCCAAATTTTTTCAGAGCTTGGAATAAAGGTGGAAATAATCGATGCAAAGGATGAGTTCTTTGCTGCATTGAGGGGAAAAGTTGACCCTGAGGAGAAGAGAAAAGCATTTAGAGATGTCTTTTACAAAGTTTTTGGAAGGCAAGTTATTAATAGCGGAGCCAGGTATCTTGTCCAGGGAACAATTGCTGCTGATGTAATAGAAACAAAAGGAGGAGTAAAAACCCAGCACAATATTTTAGAACAGATTGGGATCGACCCTGAAAAAGGATACGGATTTAAAGTCGTAGAGCCGTTAATAACATTGTTCAAACATGAAGTAAGACGCGTGGCGGAGAGCCTGGGCCTGCCTGAAAGAATTTTTCAACGAATGCCGTTTCCTGGGCCTGGTTTGGCAACAAGAGTTATCGGAGAAGTGACTCCTCAGAGGGTGGCCCTTATAAGGCAAGTTACGCAAATTGTAGAAGAGGAAACAAGTTCTCTTAATCCTTTTCAGGCATTTGCAGTTTTATTAAATGATAAAGGCACAGGGATAGAAAAGGGAATGAGAAAGTTTGGAAATATAATCATTATTCGCTCTGTAGAAAGCAAGGATGCCATGACAGCAGAGCCATCACAGGTTCCATGGGAGATCCTACTGAGGATGGCAAAGAGGATAACAGTAGAAATTCCACAAGTCGTGCGGGTTGCTTATGAGTTGACTCCTAAACCACCAGCAACAATAGAGTATATTTAATAAAGCAAAAGGCCATACATTTAATTTCAATCATGAAGGTAGAGGGCAATGGCTTTAAAGTCTGTAGATGAGAGAGAAAAAAAGATCAGGTCAATAACACTCTGGGGCTCTCTTGTAAATATTCTTTTAATGGCCTTGAAGGTAGCTGTTGGAGTTTTAATCCGATCTTCAGCACTTGTTGCTGATGGGATTCATTCGTTTTCGGATTTAGTGACAGATGTTATAGTGCTTCTTGGCACGAGATTATCCACAAGGCCCGCAGACAAAACCCACCCTTATGGCCATAAGAAGTTTGAGACATTTGCTGCTATGCTTATGGCGGTCATTCTATTTATAATTAGTATGGGCTTTGTTTTGTCAGCGGGATTCTCTATCTACCGCCATGAACATAATTTTCCAGGGCCATTAGTATTGGTTGTGGCAGGTATTTCAGTAATTGCAAAAGAAATCCTGTTTCAAAAGACACGCAAGATTTCAAAGATCACTAATTCTGCGGCTTTATTTGCCAATGCATGGCACCACAGGTCTGATTCATTTTCTTCTGTTGCAGTTTTAATCGGGGGAATTGCAAGTATTTTAGGCTATGGGCATGCAGATCAGGCCGCCACCATAGTGGTGGGATTTATGATCATTGGAGTTGCAGGGAAGATATTTTATGAATGCCTAGTTGAACTCATGGAACACAGTGCTGATAAAGAATCGATTAGGACTATAGAGAAAGTCCTCTCTGAAGAGAATGAGATTGTAGATTGGCATGCCTTACGAACGAGAAAGCTTGGAGGAGAGATTTTTATAGATTTTCATGTTAGTGTCGACCCAAGACTTTCTGTTTTTAAAAGCCATGAAATATCGAGAAGAATTGAGGAGAAAATACAGAATGCCATTTCAAATCCTATGAATATCCTTATCCATGTGGATCCAGCCTCTAATCCTGAAAAAGTGCAAGATTAAAAATCTTTATTGAGGCGTTTTGTAACTCAATTTGTATTTTTTTAATGTCATAAAAATATTCAGATAATTCCTGTCATCTTGAAAATTCAATACATTTTATAAACCTTTTTGCAGATTTTTTCGTTTAATATATTTAGATGATTTTTAAATTAATGGAAAAATGTGAGGAATGAAGATGAAAGGATTTTTTTTCAAAAGTTTACTTGTTCAAGTGACCATCGTAACATGCTCCTTATTTTTAATGTCTGAAACTGTTGAACCTATACCAATACCAAAAGTTAATTCTGCTCCTGAAATAGATGGAAAACTGGATGAAGCCATATGGAAAACTGCATTTAAAATGACTGATTTTAAGACATTTCAGCCCGACTTTGGAAAGGACCCTCAGGAGAAAACCGAAGCTTACATGTTATACGATTCGGAAAATTTTTATTTCGGAATTCGCTGTTATAACAAGGAACCAAATAAAATAAAGGCCTCTGTTACCAAGCGTGACAACATGTTCGAAGATGATTTTGTGGGTATTATAATCGATACATTTAATGATAAGCAGAAAGGTTACGGGTTTCTCATAAACCCATTGGGAATCCAGGGTGATGGGATGATGGATATAAATGGAAATCTTGAACCAAGTCAGGATATGGTCTGGTACAGCAAAGGTCAGATTGATGAATTGGGTTACTCAGTAGAATGCCGGATTCCTCTAAAGAGCATCCGTTTTCCAAATAAAAAAGAAATCACAATGAGGATAGGTTTTTTCCGCCAGCTTGTCAGACATTCAGAAATGATTTCTTCACCTCCGGTATATCCTGATAAAGGAGGCATCCTTACTCAATGCCAGCCCGTTTCTGTTAGGGGTTTAAAATATAAGCGGGTTGTTGAGATTCTGCCTGCATTGACCACCATCAACAGAAAGGCTATCGATGAGGGAAAGTTAAGGCCTGATGAAAAACAGACTGATCTTAGTTTGACAGCAAAGCTTGGCCTCACTTCAGATTTAGTCCTGGATGCTACTGTTAATCCAGATTTCAGCCAGGTCGAGGCTGATGCCGGACAAGTCGATGTAAATCTAAGATATGACCTTTTCTTTCCTGAAAAAAGGTCTTTTTTTCTTGAAGGCAAAGAGAACTTCAAGATTGCAGGAAATACAGAAGAAGCTCCTCTATTGGCTGTAGTTCACACTCGGAAAATTATAAATCCTCAGTTTGGTATCAAACTTGCTGGTAAGATTGGTTCCCGTAACAATGTGGCAGCTATCTTTTCAAGAGATGATGTTGAGTATGAAAATGAAACAGCTCGCCCTTATTTTTCGATTTTCAGGCTGCGCCATGCTTTGAAGAATGATGATTCTTATATAGGCGGATTTTATACAGGAAAAGATAAGCAAAATGAATACAATCGGATTATTGGAACGGATGGCAGACTTCGTCTTTCTCAAACTTCAGTTGCTGAATACCACTTTTTCGGCTCTATTACCCAGACCCCAGAGAGTGATAAGAGCCGCAACGGACATGCCCTGGGCCTCAGATACAATTACGGAACCCGCAAGGTTCTACTTGACTTTGGTTTCCAGGATATTTCAAAAGATTTTCAAATAGATACTGGGTTTCTAACGAGAACAGGGATAAGCCGCCTGGCGATTTTTTCCATGTATCAAATTTACACTGAATCCAAATTTTTCAAAAAAATCGAACCTTTTTACTGGAGTTTTCATATCTATGATAAATACTCCAGGATGTTTGAGACTTTCAATCTCTTTGCCTTACGCTTCCAATTACCAAGGAGCTCTCAGTTCCGGATAGATGCAATACTTGGCAATGAGGTTTTTGAGAATCAAAGATTCAATAGAAGTGGTGTGGGTATTCAATCCTCTTCCCAGCTTACCAAACAAATCTTTTTACATATTTTTTTCAGGCATACCAGGTCTATCTTTTATGATCCTGATAATCCGTATCAGGGAAATGGAAATCGTCTGAGTCTTGGAATCAGGTATCAGCCTTTTGACAAACTCAATTCCTATCTTGGTGTTGCATACAGTGATTTTTACAGGGAATCAGATAAGGAAAAGATATATGATTATACTCTCGTTTATAACCGAACTACTTTCCAACTTAACAAATATCTCTTTTTTAGAGGGATTGTTGAATATAATACTTATTGGAAAAAGCTAACCACTGATTTTCTTGCATCCTTCACCTACATACCAGGAACCGTGGTTCATCTGGGATATGGATCAGTTTTCAGAAAGCTCCGGTGGGAAGACAGCGAATATGTAGAAAGTGATAATTTTCTCGAGACAAAACAAGGATTCTTCTTCAAGGTATCGTATTTGATGAGATGGTAAACACTTATTTTTAAGATTCAAATAACCTCTTGACAAATACCTGAATATTCTCTATATTTAAGATATATTCGACCATAAAACCAATTTAGTCGAAAAGTTTAAAAAGGATTACTAATGGCGAAAAAAAAGAAAAAAAGCATCATTGAAAAAGTTGCTCAAGACCTGTTTTCAAAGTTTGGCTTCTTTAAGACCACTGTAGATGAAATCGCAAAAGCAGCAAGAATTGGGAAAGCGACTATTTATTACTACTTTGAGGGGAAAGAAGATATATTCAAAGAGGTAGTAGAGAAAGAAAGCAGGATTTTGAACGCGAAAATAAAAGAAGCAGTAAATCAGGAAGATACACCAGAAAAAAAGATAAGAGCTTTTATTCTTACAAGAGCGAAACATTTGAATGAATTAGCAAATATTTACAGTGCATTAAAAGATGATGTATTGAAAAAATTTGATTTTATCGAAAAAATCAGAGAAAAAGATTTCAAAAAGGAAATGGAAATTATACAAAAAATTCTAAAAGAGGGCATTGAAAAGAAAAATTTCATGATTGAGGACATAGAATTAACTTCATTTGCCATTATATCTGCTTTAAAAGGGCTGGAATATCCCTGGCCTCCAAGAATAAGTTTACCTGAAGTTGAAAAAAATATTGATAAATTATTAGAGGTTTTTTTTCATGGAATAGTTAAAAGAGAGCTTTTTCAAGAAAAAATAATAAAAAAATAAAAATAAAAGGGGTAAGAAATTGAAAAAAGAACGCCCAACGATAGGCGTAGCATTAGGATGCGGTTCTGCACGGGGGCTTGCTCATATTGGAGTGTTAAAAGTCCTGGAAAAAAACCAGATACCTATAGATGTAGTCACAGGCACAAGTATGGGAGCTTTCATTGGAGGTGCTTATGCTTCTGGTGTAAGTGTGGAAGATATGGAGGAAATTTCTTTAAGTACAGACTGGAAGCTGACTGCAAAGATGTTTGCTCCTACGATTTCTTTTTCAGGGTTTGTTGATGGGAAAAGGATAAAAGAGTTCTTGATAAATTTTATAGGAAATAAAAATATTGAAGATTTAGATAAAAAATTTGCCTGTGTTTCTACAGATATTCTCACAGGAGAAGAAGTTGTGATTGACAAAGGTCCTCTTATAAATGCAATAAGAGCAAGCATTTCTATCCCAGCAGTTTTTACTCCTGTGTATTATGGGAATAGATATTTAGTTGATGGAGGAATTGTAAACCCTGTTCCTGTGGATTTAGCGAGAAAAATGGGTGCAGACATTGTTATTGCTGTTAATGTTATTCCTCTTGAGCTGTCAAACTCGAAAAAGGAAAAAAAGAAGAAAGCAGAATCTAAGAGGAAAGGTAAAGAAGAGATAAATTCACAAAAACTGGATATTGCCTTAATCAATAATTTAAAAAATCAGTTTGATAATTGGGCTGCTTTTAAGAAAATTAACGAAGTTTTTAAAAAAGAAGAAAGGGAAAAATATTTTCCTCCGAATTTCATTAATATCACTCTAAACGCAGTGTACATTTTTGAGAAGGAAATTATTAAGCTAAGATTGGAAAAAGATAGGCCTGATTTTCTTATTGAGCCAAAAACACAAACTGCAAATATAAAAGGATTCTATAAGGGAAAAGAGACTATTCAAGCAGGAGAGGAGGCCGCAAAAACAATCGTTTCAGAAATAAAAAAATCTTTAAAAGGGAGGTTATAAATGGAACTAAGAAGAATTGTTTTAAAAAGCCCTTTTGATAGAATTATTAGTTCTGTGCTCGCTCATGATGTTCCTCGGAAGAAAGTGATTGATACTATCGAGAAAAAACTTTACGAGAATTACATGAAAAACGATATTAATTGTTTCCCCAGAAAAGTTCAAGAGGATAAATTTCACATGTTAAAAAGCATGATGAAAGCAATTGATACTGGATTGAAAAAGGGGCTTATTTCAAGGCAAGTGTGGGATCGATTCCTGAAATCATTTGTAGGAATTTACTTAAAAGAGAATGATACGATAAATAATTTCGAGAAGAAATATGGAATTTACCCTCCTGGCTTCATAACAATTAGCCCTACCAAATTCTGTAATCTTAAATGTACTGGATGTTACGCGAACAGTCTAAGCAGTTCAAGAGAAAAATTAGATTATGAAATAGTTGACCGTGTTGTAAAAGAACAGAAAAAATTATGGGGCTCTCACTTTACTGTTATTTCAGGAGGGGAGCCTTTGCTATATAAAAGTAATGGAAAAGATATCTTTGACTTGTTTAAAGAGCACGATGATACTTTCTTTTTGATGTATACCAATGGAACCTTAATCGATGATGAGACAGCAAGGAAATTTGCTGATACTGGAAATATTACACCTGCGATTTCTGTAGAAGGATTAGAGAAAGAAACAGACGCAAGACGAGGAAATGGTGTTCATCAAAAAATCCTGAAAGCATTTGAGAATTTAAGGAAATATGGTGTTCCTTATGGGATTTCTGTTACAGCCCTAAGATCTAATGCTGAAGTTATCATGAGTGATGAATTCATAGATTATTACTTCAATCAACATGGAGCCATGTATGGCTGGATTTTTCAATATATGCCAATTGGAAGAAGATTCACTCTTGATCTGATGGTAACTCCAGAACAGCGACGTGAGATGTATCTAAAAACCTGGAAACTTATCAGAGAAAAGGGGCTTTTTATTGCTGATTTCTGGAATTGTGGAACAGTAAGCAATGGTTGTATATCGGCTGGAAGACAAGGCGGATACTTCTACATCGACTGGAATGGCAATGTAATGCCGTGTGTGTTTAATCCATATAAAACCCATAATATTGTCGAGGTTTACAAGGAAGGTGGAGACCTGAATACAGTACTTTTTTCTCCTTTATTTAAGGGAATTCGAGAGTGGCAGGAAAAATATGCCCTCGATAAACCGGCTGATGATATGGGGAATATTATTGTGCCCTGTGCTATTAGAGACCATTATGAAATGATGAAAGAACTTCTTAAAAAGACCAACGCTAAGCCCGCAGATGAGGAAGCTGAGGAGGCATTGCAGGATCCAGAATATTATAAGGGCCTTGTTGAGTATGGAAATAAGGTGAAGGAACTGACTCATAATATTTGGGAAAAGGAATACATCGAACCAGAACGAAACAGAGTTTCCCAAGGAAATACCAAAAATCATTAAGGCTGTCGTCATGACTTAAGTTTATTTCTGAGGGGATTATTTAAATTATGCTTTATTGCTGCACATAAGTATCTTTTCTGTAAATAACATAGTGTGTGTTTGTGCAGTTAAAGATTTGAGTTAAATTTATCCATGCAGCTGCAAGGTGCGTTGTTTGAGGGATTGATAAAAATACATAATAGTCTGTGTTTTGCCTTGGATAGGAAGATGGACTTCTAAGATAATTTAGACATTGCTTTTTCTTTAAGTCCTTGACTAAAAAGGGGAATATTTGCTATTCTGGCACCTCCAAACCCAAGTGGCGCTATCGTCTAGGGGACTAGGACAGGTGGTTCTCAGCCATCAGACCGGGGTTCGAATCCCCGTAGCGCTGCCA
>JACUUK010000074.1 GCA_014859315.1 Candidatus Aminicenantota bacterium | reverse complement strand
CTATCTTCATACGCGTATGTTTAAAGATCCTAAGCCTAGATATTTCATTGATTTTTTTCATAGAGGAGAGAATACATTTTTTGTAATAGGGGAAAAACACTTTGGCCCCGAAGAATCAAAATGTTCCTTTAATATATTCAAGATAATCGAGCAAAAGAAGATGGAACTGTATAAAAGAATCCATGAATCATCTCATAAATCTAATAATTATACCCGGCGGACTAGAAATGTCATTACAGGTGCGATGTGGGCTTCTACCTGGGGATTTGAGAAAGATGGCAAGATTTATTTCTGCAATGGGGAAGAAAAGCAGTATTATGTCTATGATTTAGATTTGAAGAATTTAGAATGCATTAAAGTTGATTTCCTCAAAGGGAAAAGATTATCTAATAAAGATGCTGAAAGAATTATCTATGACATTTTCAAAAAAGGCGACGAATATGAAGAAATCAAGAGAAAGCACAATACGACATTCAAATTTATTTCATATCCTAAGAAAATTTATTATTTTGGCTTTTATGATGTGGGAGAAAATAAACTTGGTATTGCAGGAGATATAGACTTAGAGAGGCTGGCTTTTCGTCTGGATATTGTTAAGATTGATTCAAAAGAATATGTAGAAAGCATTTGGCTTCCTATTGGACACGGTTTTCTTCGAACTCTTGATGAGAATTATACAGGTCTTTTTCAAAACGAGATAAATATAGACAAAGGAATATTTGTTTATACAGATTATGAAGAGGAGAATAAAGAATTCTTTGTCAAACTACTGCGGTTTAGAATTAGAAGGAAATAAATCGGTTCTTCACCTAAAATAAGTTTTATATATATTTTTTTAACTTTATGCATAGAAACGGGAATTTTAATTTTAGCTTGAGGGGAAGAATGGTTAATGTCAATCATTAAGGATTTTCACCAATTTATTTCTATTGAAAAAGGACCAGTAAATACTGCAATTATCGATTTTCTCAAAGGAAATGTCTATCAAGTTGAGAATGAAATTATTGAAAAATTCATGAAAAGAAAATATCAAGAAATACCTGAATTCATCCAATCGCTTAAAGCTGAAGAATTAATTATAGAAGTTGATGAAAGAAGATGGATTCCTCGAATTAATCTTAAAAGCAGAGAAAGAGATGAAGATGAAAATTCTCTTGAGTTAGAAGTTGAAAATGGCGCGGATTTCATGTTAATAAATAATAAATTTATGGGGAATAAAATATCTAAAATTGTTTTTTATGGTAAAAAAAATAGTGCTGAAATAATACCTGAAGTAAAGACTATTTATAGAAGAAAGCAATTTAAAAAATGTTTAGAGAAATCCACGATAGACGGCCTATTTGGAAAAGTTGATGAAACGATTTACAAATTTAACATGATATACAATAGTTGTTGGGGAAGAAAAATTGCAGTAACTAAGGACAACAAAATAAGGCCTTGTATATATAGTGAACTCGTAATCGGAGACATAAAAAAAGATGAAATTGAGGGTATTATAGATAAAGCAAAAGAATACTGGAGTATAACAAAAGATAAAATTGAAAAATGTAAAGATTGTGAATTTCGATATATGTGTTTTGACTGCAGAGAAATTGCCCGTAGAGAAAACAATGATCTTTTTTCAACCAATCCACATTGTTGTTATAACCCATATAATGGGAAATTT
Organism: Candidatus Aminicenantota bacterium; assembly: GCA_014859315.1. GTDB lineage: Bacteria > Acidobacteriota > Aminicenantia > Aminicenantales > Aminicenantaceae > Kmv29. Next base: position 7,591 of record JACUUK010000074.1, on the reverse strand, counting down.
GGATGAATATTAAACTGAAGTATTTAGCAAAAAAGCTGGATGGAAAATTATTTGGCAATGGCGAAATTCTAATTAAGGGATTTCGAAGCATTAATGAGCCTAAAAAGAATTATATCTCTTTCTATAATGAATTTATTCCTGAGGAAAAGCTAATTGGAAAAAGGAACAAGGACATTTCCTTATTAACTAACATTCCAATTGAAGGATTTCATTGTATTGTTGTAGATGAAAGATCTCTCAATGAAAAAACGGAGGAACTTTTAAAATACTTTGAAATTAAAGAAAAATTTAATAAAGGAATTCATCCAACAGCTATTATTGGAAAAAAAATTAGGTTAGGTAAAGATGTTTCAATAGGAGCTCATACAACTGTAGGGGATTTTGTTAAAGTTGGAGATAATACTATTATTTACCCCAATGTAGTAGTTTATCCAAAGGTGAAAATTGGAAATAATTGTAAAATACATTCAGGCGTTGTGTTAAGAGGAGGGGTTGAACTCGGAGATAATGTTGAGATTGATGCCAATGCTTCAATAGGAACAACGGGATTTGAAAGAGGATTTACTAAGGATAAATTAGACATCCTTCCTTTAAATGCAGGTGTGAAAATCAAAAAAAATGTTTTTATTGGAGCAAATAGCATAATTTGCAAAGGGACTACTTTAGAAACAATTGTTGGAAATGGGAGCAAAATTGATGGAATGGTTTATATCGCACATGGGGTTAAAATTGGCAAATTTTGCCGGATTGCGGGCCAAAGTGGTATTTCAGGAAAATCTTTTATTGATAATGAAGTGTCGATTGGAGGACAGGTGGGAATTGATGATAATATTTATATTGGCAAAAAAGCATTTATTGCATCAAGAAGCGGAGTAATAAAAAAAGTGGGAAAAAATGAGATTGTTGCTGGTTTTCCATCATTGGAAAGAAATAAATGGAAGAAAATTCAAGTAATCATTAGGAAACTGCCAGAAATTTGGGAAAAAATCAAAAAAGTAGAATCCAAGCTATGAATTTAATGAAAGTTTTTAGTCCTATTGAGATGTTAGACGAAACATGTGATTTAGCTAGCTTAATTCCTTTTGGATCGGCCAGAGAAAAATTTAATGGTCTAAGTCACTTATTTGAACACTTTATTATTGCTAATTTTTATAAAATAGGAATTAGGGCAGGTTTTACAACAGAAGATTATATCATGTTTTTCTTTGAAAAAATGCACCCTGGTTATTTTATTGATAGATTAAAAAAACTTGGCTTCAATAAAGAAATAATCGGGAGTGAAAAAGAAAGAATAAAAGAAGAAATTTATAAAAAAAAAACTAGATAATGAGGAAAGGTTTTTCAAAATCATATGGCAAAATACAATCTATAGCAAGAGCCCAATTGGAAATGTTACGGATGTTAATAAAATTTCTGTTAAAGACTTAGAGAAACTAAGAAAAGAAATATTGAAAATGCCATTATATTTTTTTAAGAGAAATGGGAGTGTGATAATTTTTAATAGAAGCTCAAACAAAAAAAGAAAGTATATGGGGCTAAAAATAACACATAGAAAACATGAATTTAAAAAGAGATTTTATGACGTATATTATTTCAATGGTGAGAGTGAAAAATTGTTCTTATTAAAAAACATGTTGCAATTAGTAAACTCAAAAAAACATATCCAATTAACTGAGAAAAGAGAAATGAGTGCCTTGATAATTGAAAAAGGTTGTATATTTCCAAAAGATTATGAAATTAATCCCTTGAAAGTAAATGCTCTAGTCGAGATGAAAAAAGAAATTGAAAGGATTAGAAATAATTTTCTTGAAAGAGCGTTAAATGAACTTGAAAGTATTTATTTTTATAATAAGTCATGGGTGGAGAGAATCGATAAATTATTGCATACTTCCAGTGACGATATCATTAATATAATGAATAAAATTGAAATATTAACAAATGAAAAGATTTAACTAATAATAGTGAGAAAAAGAAATACAAAATTATTTCACTTTATAAAGGGAGGAAAAGATGAAAAAATTTATTCTAATAATACTATTGGTTTTCCTCACGGATTTTTTGGCTTTTAACGAATTAATCTATTGTGATAAAGTCAAAATAAAGAGCGAGAATGGAGTAACAGTAATTTATAACCCCAAAAATCCGGCACCTCCACCAGGAATTCCAACTAAATTAAAATTGGAAGAAGAACTTACTATCGGAGAAAAAGAAGGCAAAAAAGAATATATGTTCACAAATATTATATTTGATGTTAACTGTGATGGAAATATTTATGTTTTAGATACAAGGGAATTACATATCAAGATTTTTAATAAAAATGGCAAATTTATAAGAATGATTGGTAGCAGTGGTCAGGGTCCTGGAGAATTCAGTAGTGCAAGATTTATTCAAATTACTCCGCAAAAAGAAATTATGGTTCATGATTTATATGCCCGTCGTTTAATATTTTTTTCGCTCGATGGTAAATATCTTAGACAAATTCCATTAACGAAAATTTTTATGATTTTATTACCCAAAGTTAATCAGAAAGGAAATATTATTGGGAATGCTATTATAAGAAGGGAAAAGGGGCCTGAACTTGCTCTAATAAATTTTGACCCCCAAAAAGCCAAAAATATTTATATAGACAAGATAAAACTTCCATCATCTAAATATCAAGGTATTTTTACTCCTACATTTCAATGGGAAGTTACCAAAAAATAATCTTATTTATGGAATCTCTGATAATTATGAATTGAAAATTAAAAATTCCGAAGGAAAGCTAATAAAGAAAATAATTAAAGAATATAAACCTATAGAAATATTAGAGGAAGATAAAAAGTTAATAATTAAAGAAATTTTTGGAAATGAAAGAATTCCACCCAGTGAAAAAATTGAATTCCCTAAATATTTTCCAGTGTTCTGGAGTATATCAATTGATGAAGATAGAAGAATTTTTGTTGGTACTTATGAAAAGGAAAAAGATAAAAAGAATCATTATTATTTTGATGTTTTTGATCGAAAAGGAATATATATTGCTAAAATTCCACTTAAAATAAAGCCAAGGCAATGGTTTTTGTGGAAAAATAATAAATTATACGTTGCTGATGAGACTGAGGAAGGCTTCCCGGTGATTAAATGCTATAAAGTAATATGGCATTAGTAATTTAATAATTTGATTAATAATATCTAAACCAAAAGGATAAAAAATACTAAACGGTTTTTATGCTGAAAATCCTAAAATTTCTTAAAGAACCACTTAAATCTTCAAATCCTAAAGAAAAACCACAAAAAATAAAACTTAGTTCTCTGAAACGCCTATTTCCTTACCTGAAAACTCGCTGGAAACAGGGAGTAATTGCTTCTCTCTTCATGATTATTGTCTCTCTATTGGCTTTACCCACTCCCTATTTAATGAAATATATTGTGGATGATGTCCTTTTAGCTAAAAATATTAAACTTTTAAATCTAATAATCCTTCTTCTTGTAGGAGTTCAACTTGCAAAATTAGTGTTTTCCTTTCTAACAAACTATCTCTTTAACATCTTCAATCAAGAGATTCTTGTAAAGATAAAAAAAGACTTATTTCATCGCCTCCTGCGCCTTCCTCTTTCATTTTTTGATAAAACACAAACTGGGTATTTACTTTCAAGGTTGGGAGAAGTGGAAGGATTGAGTTTTTTCTTCTCAAATACTCTGGTCAGAGTCATGATTGGTGTATTTGAGTTTATCTTCTGCCTTACCATTTTATTCTATCTCAACTGGAAATTAACATTCATCTCTCTATTTATTCTTCCCTTGTTTTATTTTGCAACCCGATACTATTCTCAAGGAATTAGAAGAATGAGCAGGGAAGTGATGGAGAAAGGAGCCATTCTTTCTCGCCAGGTTCAAGATGCGCTCCAGGGAGTAGATGTGATTAAATTTTTCACAGCCGAAGAAAGAGAAACAGAGAAAATAAAAAAACAAAATGGCTATTCCGGAAAAAGATCAAAATCTTTTTTCAGTAGACCCTACTTAGGTTCGTCCAATAGGTTATTTATAATAAAAATAATATTCGATATAAAACGCAATGTACAGAGGCAAGCTTATTGGACTTGAGCCATGAAATAATCTGGGACACGGATATTATATTTTTCAGAGTCAAGGGATTTGACCATGGTCCGTTTGTATTTGTTTGTTTGGGCATATTTTTCAGTTAAATCAATTATAGGGCCATCAATTTTTTCCCTTGCACTGTCAGTAATCAATTTTACTTTCGGTCTGAGCATGAAAACTGATTCAGCATTTATCTCGTGAACAATTCCTATCTCGCCAGTATCAAGAAGCACTATGGAACCTATAGGGCACGCTCCCATCATCTGGACGAATACTTTTAGTATAATAGGGTCGAATTCGATGCCAATTTTTTCAAGCATTAGATTAAGCGCCTCGGTGCGTGTGAAAACTTTTTTTCGGTAAGGCCTTCTTGTTGTGATAGCGTCAAAATAATCGGTAATTTTAACGATTTTGCTGAAAAGGTGGGTGTTTTCTTTCTTTACATATCTGGGATAGCCGTTTTTATCTTCGCGAAAATGGTGTTCCATTGCAACGTGAAAGGCTTCAGGTGGAAGAGAATCTAGTTCTTGGATTTGCATGAGTCTTTCGGCTCCATACTGAGGATGCTTTTCGATAATCTTTCGCTCGATTTCGTCTAACGTGGAAGGTTTTACAAGAATATCTAATGGAATATCCACTTTCCCAAAATCATGGGCAAAAGCACTTATTCCTAAATTAACAAGTTCATTTCTTTCTAAACCTAATCTTTTCCCGAGAGAAAGAGAGAGAATACAGACATTCACTGAATGGTTTAATGTGTATTCATCAAAGTTTTTTATGTTAGTCAATCCGTGGAGAAAAGATTCGTTCTCCATGATGTTATTTAAGAATGATTGCATCAGTCGTCTTGTTGTGAGCAGAAATGGCCTTCCATTTTCTTCTTTGCTTGAGAAAATATCTTTTAAATGAGTAATACTTAAAAAAAAGATTTTAGATGCATTTTTCTCGTTGCTGCCAGATAACTCATCAGGACTCTTTTCGATAGATATATGAAGAAAACCGTTTTTTTTAAATTTAGCGTTAAATTCATCAAATTGAATGTTTGATTGATTCTCTTTTTTAGATAAAAGGAAGATGAGCTTTTCTAATTCGTCCACGCTAAGCCCGGAATGAAACTGTAGAATTGATATATCTCTTTTCTTAAATTCCTGGCTTATGAATTTAAAGAGATAATAGTTAGAATATCCAAACTTCAGTTTTATAGCGTTGAAATATAGAGAACTTTGACGGAGCATAAAGTAGGCTTCTTCTTCTGTGTCAAAGAAATTTTGAATCCGCAATGTTATTGCTCTGATCTGTCTGAGCAGTAAAAGATTATTTGGCTCATAAATTCTGGCTGTTCTGAATGCCATGAAGAATCGATTGAGAATATCTATGGCATTTTGAATAATTGCTATGTTTTTTTGGATTTTACCTTCTTGTAGATTATTATTATCTTTTTGATTCAATGTATTATTTTCCGTGAGGAGATTCTTCACTATAAACATCTTTTTGGATGTCCTTTAATGCCTGTTCACACGCTTTTCGTACCTTCTTGTTTCTCATGTGGGTGCCTTCATTTAGAATCGATATAGCTTCCTGTGTTCCTGAGCTCTTTAATGCAGAAACAGCACAAAGACTGGTTTCAACTGTTTTTCTTCCAGAGAAAAAATGGGATTGTTTAATGAATTTCTGTAGTATTGCGAATGATTCATCAGTACTACTTTTTCCTAAGAACTTCAAGAGCGCCTTCTTTTCATGTCTTGACTTTTTTTTGAAACTTCTATGAATAGCGAGGCGCTGGATTTCTTTCAATGCTGATGGGTCTTCAGGACAGGGAAGGCTTTGGGCAGCTAATGTGCGGATATCTTTATCCTTGTCTTCTAAAAAAGCCAAAATGATTTTATTTGCTTTTGCATCTTTAAATTTTCCAAGGGCCTTTATCGTATGCAACATAATTGATTTGCTTTTGTATTTTAAAAAACTTGCCAGATAAGAAATAACTTTATTATCTTTTTGTGTGCTTATAATAGAAATAATTTCTTTTGTTAGTGCTTCTCTTTTATCATGTGCTATCTTCATTAAAGCAGAAATATCTTTTTTGCACACCTCTTCTAAAAACAAAACAGCTCTCTTTCTGAAGTGTAAATCTTTTTTTTCTTCGAACAGATTGCCAACAAGAGAAGCAGCTTGAGGCCCGATTAATGTTATATAATCAAAAAAATCATTGCAATCCCAGTCTGGAATTGATAGGAGTGTGACTTTTAAGGAGTCGATTGCCTTTCTTTCTTCCAGGTTGGCCAAGAATTTATCAATGAATAAAATTTTTTGTGAAGATTTTTGCATGAAGTATTCTTTGAGTTCAAGAATATGGCTCAGAATTTGGGTCGATTTTCTAAAATCACCTTTTTTTATAAACTCGTTAAGATATTGGTCGAGAACATTTAATGTGTTGGAAAAAGGATCGATCCGATCTTCTAAATAAAGAATTTCGATAAAAAGGTGAGTTACTTCTTCCTCTTTGGAATGTTTTCGATTTTCTTTAATCATGGATTCCAAGGTTTTCATCTCAGATGGGTTCAGGGTAATGCTTTTAGAAAGGCTTTTTAGGAACGGTTCTTCATTGTCAATAACTTCCTGGTCTATCTGAATATTATCAATGTGTTTTTTTGCCAACTGGTATTTCTGTAGAGCTGATTTGTCTTCTTTGGTAAGTTCTATAGTTCCTGTTATAAGTTTTTCTTTATCAACTTTATAGATTTGGGGTTTTATTTCAGAACCGATCTTTGTCTCGAGAAATTCATCAGGTGCATAATATCGGATATTGGCAAAATCTTTATCCCAGATGACAGTCACAACATCAGTCTTTTCAGGTGGAAGATTTGCCACTGTTTTTATTATATCAAGGAAATCGAGAAGCTCTTCCTTTTTTAGCCCTTTATAAAAATAGAGAGCTTGCATGCCATCTTTATAAAAGAGAAACGGAAGGCTTTTAACGAGTTGTTCATCTTTATATACAGGTTTTCCTTTGAATAGAAAAGAATTCTCTTCGATATCGAGAGAAAGTTTCAAGTTGTTTTCGAAAAATTGTGTAAGCTTATAGTAAAGCATGTCAACGAATTTTTCCACATTGCTATGTTCTAAAGAAAATAGCTTTATCTGGGCATAGGTTTTAACAAACCAGTTTACAATATCTTTGACCTGCTCAGATTCCTCTTTATTGTAAAAAATCCCTTCCAGTTCATCTGGCTTAATGGATAGTGATTCTTTTTGATTCTTAATCAAAGTTTTATTCCTTCATATCCAGGCTATAAGCCATATGGTCCAAAAGAAACTGCACTGCAAGGTAATATACAAAAGAGTGGAAATGATTATTAATAATAGGGAATCCTTTCTTGCTTTTTGAGAAACTATTCCCTCTTTTGCTATTCATCATCTAAGTATAAATATATACGCATTTTTTTATATAGACGTCAAGAAAAAGTTTTAATTTGTTTTTTTAGTTTTTTTTCAGTTACAGATTTCTTGTTTCAGG
>JACUUK010000073.1 GCA_014859315.1 Candidatus Aminicenantota bacterium | reverse complement strand
CTTACTTGATAATTAAATGATTTCTCTTTTAAGTAAATTTTTGGTATCATTTTTTTTTAAAAAAATTAATTTTTTTAATTATATCTTATATGAAGGAAAAAAAATGACTGAAGACAAAAAAACTGAAGATAAAAAAGATGAAAAGACAGTAGCTTCTGAAAACAAGGAAACACCTTCGCCTGCCGAAGAATCCAAACCCGCATCCACAGAAGAAAAAGCTCCTGCTGAAAGCAGGAAGCCTGAGGAGGTACCCACTCCAACGCCCTCAAAAAAGAAGAAAATTAACAAGATGACCTTAGCCGAAATTGAAGCGAAGTTAAATGACATCAAAGAAAAATTGGGAGGATTGGACTCTAAGTATACAAAACATCTTCTTAAACGAAAAGAGTTTATCCTTTCCCAAAAAAAATAAATCCCATAGAAGTTTCTTTCACCTATTTATCATGCGGACTATTTTTTTAAAATCATACGCTTCCGCATATGATAATATGGGATAAGAAGAAGAAGAATTACAAATAAAGAATAAAAATATGAAGGTTCGACTCCTCTTTCTACTTCATGGGCTAATAAGATAAGGCTTCTATGAATATGGATAAAAACTAAGTTGAAAAAAATCAGGGCAAGAAAAGCAATCTCCTTTTTTAACTCCTCCAGGAGTTTTTTCCTTTTTTGATTCAAATAAACCAGATCTTTATAAGAAATTTTCTTAAATATAAGCCCGGCTCCAAAGGCCAGGAGAAAGCAGAGATTAAAAAGGCTTTGGATTACAGGATAAAGAAAAAAAAGGGGTGATTTTTGCAGTTTAATCACCGGTTGACCACAGAAATTCAGCCAAAGAGGCATTTCCATAGGAAGCTTCGGATATGCATAGACAGCCATCACCCAGCTAATACAAAGAAGAAGGACATTGAAGAAGATAAGCAGGCGCCATGGCTTTTTCATTTATCCTTACCCAAAAACCGTTTTTTCTTTTATATTAAAATAAACAGAATCAATCATCAACTTTAGATGCATTAAAAGGCCTTTAAAAGAAATTTTAGATTTACAAGAACTTGTTTTTTTGTTATTATAAATAAAAATTTTGATGAAATATTTATTAAAATTTATAGAGGAGAAAACATAAGTGTTGAGTAAAGAAGAAAAAAAGAAAATCATTAGTGAATATAAAACATTACCAAATGATACGGGTTCACCAGAAGTCCAGATAGCTCTATTAACAAATAGAATTAATTATTTAACAAACCATTTTCTTACACATAAAAAAGACTATCATTCTCGCACTGGCCTTATGAAATTAGTAGGGCAGAGGAAAAGACTTTTAGCATACATCAAAAAAAAGGATATCAGCAACTACGAAAATCTCATTAAAAAGCTTAACCTCAGAAAATAGGTATAAGCGCAAGGAAAAAAATGTCTAAAAACAATATTTCTATAGAAATTAATAAAAGGACTCTATCAATTGATATAAATACAATTGCTAAGCAAGCTGATGGGTCCGTTTTAATTAGATACGGAGACACAATTATGTTCGTCTCTGCAACATCGAAAAAAGAAGTTAAAGAAGAAAAACCATTCCTCCCTTTAATAGTAGATTATCGAGAAAACACTTATGCTGCAGGGAAAATTCCCGGGGGCTTTTTTAAACGTGAAGGCAGGCCTTCTGAAAGAGAAATACTTTTAAGTCGCCTCATTGATAGGCCCATACGCCCTCTCTTCCCGGAAGGATATTTCTATGACACCCAAATTGTTGTTCTTTTACTTTCAGCAGACCTGGAAAACGAACCCGATACATTGGGTATTATTGGAGCTTCCACGGCCCTTTATTTTTCTGACATACCTTTCACAACTCCCATTGGAGCTGTAAAAGTCGGATACATAGACAATGAATTCATCATCAACCCCACAGTAAGCCAGCTTGAAAAAAGCACTCTTAACATGACAGTTGTAGGCAATGAAGAAGGAATCATAATGCTTGAAGCTGGAGCCTCAGAAATTGAAGATGAAATAATCACCGAAGCTGTTTCTTGTGCACAAGAAAGCATCAACAAAATAATACAAGCTCAAAAAGACCTCTATAACAGTTTAAATATAAAAAAACGTTCTTTTCTGCCTAAAAAAACAGATGAAAATCAAACAGAAAAAATCGAACAGGCCATATCTACACAGCTCAAAGAGGCAATCCTAATCAAAGGTAAAAAAGCTCAAGAAGAAAAAATAAATCAAATCCTCGATACATTACTACAAGAAATCCCTCCTGAGGAAGAAGATAAGATTCGAGAGACAAAAGAGATTTTTTATAATATTCAGAAAAAAATGGTCAGGAAATTGATTATTAATGAGGGGAAAAGAATAGATGGAAGAACTTTAAATGAAATTAGGCCAATTTCCATCGAAGTCGGACTTCTCCCACGCACCCATGGATCTGCTCTGTTCACCAGAGGCGAAACTCAATGCCTGGCCACGGTTACCCTTGGCACCTTCGAAGATGTCCAAAGATTAAGTGGGCTAGTCGAGGGAGAAGAAAAAAGGTTTATGCTTCATTACAACTTTCCTCCCTTCAGTGTAGGAGAAGTATCTTTCCTAAGAGGACCCGGCCGAAGAGAAATCGGACATGGAGCCCTTGCAGAGAAAGCCATCCTTCCTTCAATTCCTAATGAGGATGAGTTTCCTTACACTATTCGCATTGTCTCTGACATTATGGAATCCAATGGTTCCTCTTCTATGGCAACTGTATGTGGAGGCGCTTTATCTCTTATGGATGCCGGTGTCCCATTATCGATGGTTGTTGCAGGGATTGCAATGGGCTTAGTCAAGGAAGATGATAGATATGAAATTCTTACAGATATTGCTGGCCTTGAAGATCATTGTGGGGACATGGACCTCAAAGTGGCTGGAACGCAAAAGGGAATAACTGCTATTCAAATGGACTTGAAGATTCCTTCAATCTCTGTCAATCTCTTAAAAGAATGCCTATTAAAAGCCAGAGAAGCCCGTATAAAAGTGCTGGAGAAGATGAAAGAGGTTCTTCCAAAATCCCGGCCTGATATTTCACCATATGCACCCAGAATCATTAATTTATTTATCAGACCTGAAAAAGTCGGTGATGTTATCGGCCCTCAAGGAAAAACCATCAAAAAAATCATAGCCCTTACAAATGCAAAAATAGATATTGAAGACACAGGAAAGATAACAATTGCTTCTATCCAAAAAGAATCCGCCGAAAAAGCGAAGGAAATGATTCTGGAACTCACTGCTGAGGCAGAAGTTGGTAAAGTATATATAGGAAAAGTAATCCGTATTGAGGATTACGGCGCTTTCATTGAAATTCTTCCAAATATAGTCGGACTGCTTCATATATCAGAAATTTCCTCTCAACGAATCAGAAGTGTAAGAGACGTTTTTAAACTTGGTCAAACTGTACAAGTAAAGGTTATCTCTATTGATGAAGACCACAAAGTCAAATTAAGCAAAAAAGCACTGGAAAAAGATTCCAGCCATTCTTCAAGCATTGACCGTCCATATCAAAAAAAGGGTTCTAATTTCGACAAGGATCACAGAAACAGGTTTTAATATATATAAACCTATAGCAATGCCCATATTTTCAGTCAAAAGAAGCGCTTTCACTCTTATAGAAATGTTGGTCACATTGACCATACTTGCTATTCTTGCGGTAGCTGTCCTCCCTTTAGCAAAAAACACTGTAAAAAGAGAAAAAGAGATCGAACTAAGAAGGAATCTGCGCATTATAAGAGAAGCAATTGACGCTTACAAAAAGCTCACAGATGAAAAGAAACTTATAGTCGAGAGAGAATCAGAAGGCTATCCACCAGATTTAAAAACTTTAGTCAACGGTGTTAACATCCAGGTAACCGAGGAAGGAAAAGAAACTACAAGAATTGTTAAATTATTACGGCGGATACCAAAGGATCCCATGACAGATTCCTATGACTGGGGGTTAAGATCTTATCAGGATGACCCGGATTCTAATGTTTGGGGGGGAGAGAATGTTTACGATGTTTATACAAAGAGCCCTGGGACTGCACTTGATGGTACAAAATACAATAAATGGTAGAATAGTTATGCAAAGAAAACAAGGCCAAAGAAAAGGGTTCACCTTGATTGAACTCGTAATCGTTTTCACACTAATAGGAATATTAGTGGGATTAGGCATTCCCCAGTACAGGAATGCCACAAAAAGAGCAAGAGAGGCGGTTCTGAAAGAAGACCTCTTCCAAATGAGAAAATTAATCAATCAATATTACATCGATAAAGGGAAATATCCTTCCTCTCTTCAGGATTTAGTAACTGAGGGATACTTGAGAGCAATTCCTATAGACCCGATGACTAAATCTTCTGAGACCTGGGTCGAAGTGAGGGAAGATATTACAGAAGAAATGATATTATCTGGAGTTATCGAGCCAGGTGTCATCGATGTTCTTTCTGGTTCAGAGGAGAAAGCCTTAGATGGGACACCTTTTAACAGTTGGTAAAGTGATGTTTCTTTTATATTCAATGGACTTCGACAAATGAGAATGGCAAAGGGATACACGCTTATTATTCTTCTTTTTGCTATATTCATTATGGGCCTGGGGCTCATGCTTGCTGTTCCTGTATTGCAAACTCAAATCCAACGCGAGAAAGAAGAAGAACTTATTTTCAGAGGAAAGCAATACGTGGAAGCTGTGCGCCTTTTTCAAATGAAATACCCAGGAACTTTTCCAAAAACATTAGAGGATTTACAAAAAGAAAGATGCATCCGGCAACTATACAAAGACCCAATGACTGACGATGGCGAATGGAACATTATTCTTCAACACACATCAATTTCCCCAAGAAAAGCAACGGCTTCTGCCCAGAAAGTTTTGATTGCATCATCAAGCAATCTTTCTTCCATAGATAATCCCCGGATTCTCGGAGTAGTAAGTTCATCACCAAAAAAATCCATTAAAATTTATTTAGGCCAACAAACCTATAACAAATGGCTTTTCTATTATGGACAGGATCCAAATAAAATGCCCGAAATCATTTATTATGGAGAGGCAGAAAAGCAGTAATGAATACTATTCTTATTGTAGCAGGGGAAAATTCCGGAGAAAAATATGGGGCTGACCTTGTCCACCAATTTAAAAAGATTCATCCTTCAGTCGAATTTTTTGGCATTGGAGGAAAATTCATGAAGCAAGAAGGCGTAGAATGTGTCTTTTCCGTACAAGAGTTAAGTTTAGTTGGTGGACTTGAGGTCTTATCTCATATGCCACGAATCTTAAAAATTTTTCGTAAACTTAAAAAACTCGCATGTGAAAAAAGACCTCTTGCAGCTGTTCTAATTGATTCTCCAGACTTTAATCTACGCCTTGCAAAAATCCTAAAAAAATACTCTATTCCTGTCCTTTACTATGTAAGTCCCACTATATGGGCCTGGAGAGAAAGGCGAATAAGGACTATAAAAAAATATATTGACAAGATGATGCTGATATTCCCTTTCGAAGAAAAAATATACGAAGAGAACAAAATCCCTGCGACCTACGTCGGTCACCCTTTACAAGATAAAGTCAAGCCGTCTTTATCCAAAGATGAATTTTTTCAAAAATATGGATTCGATCTTCAAAAGAAACTCATTGCCATCCTTCCAGGAAGCAGAAAAAGCGAAATTAAATACCATATGCCTGTTCTTATGGAATCTATCCTTCTGATTACTGAGGCCTTTCCTGCACAGTTTGCCTTCCTTCTTGCAGAAAATATCGACAACCATTTCTTTCATGAATATATTCCTCCAAGTTTTGCCAATACAAAAATTCTAATCCACGACCATTACGATGCAATGGCGTTTAGCGATGTCGTTCTCTCTGCTTGCGGAACAGCCAACTTGGAATCCGCCCTCCTTGAAACTCCTCTTATTTCCTTCTACAGCATCTCCCCTATCACCTATAAATTAGGAGTCAAATTCATCAAGATAAAAAATTACAGCATCGTAAATATCCTTGCCAACAAACGATTTGTCTCTGAACTGATTCAAAACCGCTTCACTCCACAAAATATTTTTCATGAAGTAAAAAGACTCATTGACTCTTCAGAAATCCGGCTGAAGATGAAACAGGAATTCAAAAAAATAAAGGCCCAATTGGGCAATAAATCAGCTTCGCAAAATGCTGCTCAAGAATTGGACAGATTAATCAGACCTTCTCTCGTTGTGCAAAAAAAATGATTTAATAAAGTATAAAATCTATCCGGTCATATAATTGGATAGCATTCTCTTCGACGGTACCTGTTTTTAACTCCAATACATACAAGGCAGGATTTTTTGAAACATAGGAAGGGCAGGGAATTTTTTGGCATGGCGGAACTCCTTGTTCTATATGAACGATTTGTTTGTCTTTATTTAGCCAGAGAATATCAATGGGAAAACTCATGTTTTTCATCCAAAAAGAATACAACCCTTCTTCTTTAAAGATAAACAGCATGCCCTGATCTTTATTGATATTCTTGCGAAACATGAGTCCTCGCTGTCTTTCCTCATTGTTTAAAGCCAATTCTGCAATAATTTTTTTCCCATTTGGTAAAAAAATAGGAATGAATTTTTCCTTAGCAAGAGAAACATAAGGTAAAATGAAACAAGCTGTTAAGGCAATTGAAATAAAATGCTTCATTTTTTCTCTTCCATCTCTGATTCAATGTGTTGATATTAATGGAACAAATCGAACAGGAAGGAGCTTCTCTATCTTGAATGTATTATTTTTACGGACAACAAGTATAAGATCTTGAAAAGTCTCGCCCACAGGGATTATCATTCTTCCGTGGTTTTCAAGCTGATCTTGAAGCACTTCGGGCAATCGCTGAGGGGCAGCTGTTACAACAATCGCATCATAAGGAGCATGTTTGGCCCACCCTAAACTTCCATCACCCTGTTTAAAATGAATGTTTTTATACCCTAACCCATCTAAAGCTTCTTTAGCTTTCTGAAATAAAGATGTAATAATCTCGATAGTGAATACTTCGTTTGCAATCTCTGCCAAAATGGCTGTCTGATAGCCTGATCCTGTACCTATTTCTAAAACTTTCTTATTTTTGTTTAATTTAACAAATTCTGTCATATAGGCCACGATGTATGGCTGAGAAATTGTCTGCCCTTCTCCTATCGGTAATGGTTCATCATTGTAGGCATAAGTTCTCATGTTTTCAGGGACAAATAAATGTCTTTGGACTTTTTCCATTGCTTTTAAGACTTTTTCATCCTTTATGCCGCGCGCTTTCAACTGTGTTTCTAACATATTCCTTCGTTGCTCAGCAAATTTCTTTGACATCTTAAAAAATCAAAAGAATTGTTGACAAAGGATAGAATTCTTGGAATTTCGATAAACTATCATCAATAAGCTCTTGCAAAATAAACCAAGTCTTTGGCATCTCCATTGCAATAGATACATTTTCCTTTTGATGTTTTCCTGCTTTCATCAACAGGGATGGCTCTAATTGTTGCAATGGTTTCTTCTTTAATCTTTTCTTCGCAGGAAGAACGGCCGCACCAGAAAGCTTTTATAAATCCCCTTTTTGATTCTATTAAAGATTTAAAATCATTGTAATTGTCGATCTCATAAGTATTTTCAACCTGAAACGCCAATGCTTGTTCTCTTAGGGATTTTTGGATATCTTCAAGAAGCTGGACTACATGGTCTGCTAAAGAATCCAGGCTGACACTCTTCTTTTCGAAAATATCACGCCTCACAATAACAGCTTTCTGCTCTTTAATATCTCTCGGGCCGATTTCGATGCGCAGAGGAACTCCTCTCATCTCCCATTCGGAAAATTTCCATCCTGGCGTGAATTCTTCTCTATCGTCTATTTTTACCCTAATTCCTTTATTCTTCAAGGTCTCTCTTATTTTTTGAGCTTGAGGAAGGACTTTCTCCTTCCATGTACTTCCTCCAGATATTGGAATGATAACTACCTGAATAGGAGCGACCCGCGGAGGAAATCTCAGACCTGAATCATCTCCATGAGACATAATTAAAGCACCTATCAGACGAGTCGAAACCCCCCATGAAGTTTGCCAGACATATTGAAGATTCTGATTCCTGTCTTCGAATCTTATATTAAAGACTTTTGAAAAATGCTGACCTAAGTTATGAGAAGTCCCCATCTGAAGCGCCTTCCCATCAGACATCAAAGCTTCTATTGCATAGGTTTCCAAAGCACCTGCAAATTTTTCTTTATCTGTCTTTTTTCCTGCAATTACAGGAATTGACAATTCGTTTTCTACAAATTCTTTATACATCTCAAGAATCATAAACGTTTCTTTCTGTGCTTCTTCAAATGTTTCGTGAGCTGTATGCCCTTCCTGCCATAAAAATTCAGTTGTTCTCAAAAAAGGCCTTGTAACTTTTTCCCAACGAACAATGTTGGCCCACTGATTAATCAATACAGGCAAATCTCTCCAAGATTTAATCCACTTTGAATACATATGACCGATAATGGCTTCTGAAGTTGGACGGACAGCCAATCTTTCTTCCAATTGTTCTTTTCCTCCAAGAGTTACCCATGCAACTTCTGGAGAAAATCCTTCTAAATGCTCTGTTTCTTTTTGGAGAAAGGATTCTGGAATAAACAAAGGAAAGTAGGCATTTGAATGGCCAGATTCTTTTATTCGTATATCAAGAAGACGTTGAATATTTTCCCAAATTGCATAGCCATAAGGCCGGATGATCATCATGCCTTTAATAGGGGCATAATCTGCTAATTCAGCTTTCCGGATTATTTCGATATACCACCTGGCAAAATCCTTGCTCTTTGGCGTTATTTGCTTAACTAATCGTTCATCATTATTCAATACATTCTCCATAGGTGAGATTATCGGTCATTTTATCCATAGCCATTTTTTTTGTCAAGGAAAGCAGTGCTTAGAAGCTCTATAAAAAATCTATTTAATTACAATATAATCTTTGTGGAAAAAAATTCAATAAAAAAAACACAGATTAAATCACCCCTTAATTCATCTAAAAAGGTGATTGACGGTAATTAAAAAAATATGGCATTCTAACTTCAGAATAAAACTTTTGACGAGGAAGTCTTAATTATGAAAGGCATATCAAAAGAAGATGGATTTAACGTCACTCTTCCTATGCTTGTGGAAGGGAATGAAGTTTTTGGGAAAAAATTCAAAGAAAAAACATTTCTTTTATATATCAGCAATTATGGGGCTTCATTTTGGCTTAAAACTTCGGTTTCCTTAGGGAGTGAATTAAAAATTATTATCAATCTCCCGCCAAAACTTGCAGAAGACAAAAACCT
>JACUUK010000072.1 GCA_014859315.1 Candidatus Aminicenantota bacterium | reverse complement strand
TTATTAAAAAAATGGGTTGACATTTTTTGTGTTTGCCTTTATTTTTTATTGACTCTTTTATATAAAGAGTGGCTTTTTTTTCAAGTCATGGAAAATTAAAGGCATTATTAATGATGTTCAAGGTATTGTGGCCAGGAAAAACGCATGATAAAGAAATAAGGCATTTGATAGATTCATATGTAAAAAAAATCAATCGTCTTGATAAATGTCAGTTGATACAGACGAAAGAAGCTAAAGGAATCTCTGAGAAACATTCGTCAAGAATCATGGAAATCGAGTCTTATGGACTTGAAAAATATTTTAACAATGACTATATTATTTGCCTCTTTCATAAAGGGAAGCAGATGGATTCTATGGAATTTGCAAGATTTTTAGAGAAAACCTCGCTTCAATCGGCACGAGCTGTGACGTTCGTCGTAGGAGGATTCTTGGGTTTGGAGGAGAGAATATTGAAAAGAGCCGACTTCCTTCTGTCTTTATCCAAGATGACCTTTTCTCATGAATTAAGTCGGCTCATGCTATTAGAGCAACTGTATCGGGCATTAACGATTATAAAAGGAAGACAATATGCCAAATAGGGGGATATGTTGAATCAAAAAGAAAAAGATAAGTATAAGAAAAGACTTCTACAAAAGAAACAAGAAATCATTAATAAGATCTGTGAGTTTTATTCGGAAAGCAAACAAATGGAGACAGGAATTGCCCAAGATGTTGCGGATAAAGCTGAAAGTTCCTACACTAAGGAATTTCTGTTGAGTCTTTCCGCAACCGAGCGAGAACAATTGCGGCTAATCGATGAAGCACTAAAGAGAATCGAGGACTTAAATTATGGCGTTTGTCAGATGTGTGCTAATAAAATCTCGAAAAAAAGGCTGGATGCAGTTCCCTGGACACCCTATTGCATCCAGTGTCAACAAAAAGCAGAAGAAGAATCAATTTGATGTCTTCTTTAAGAAACGCGATTTTCTCGGCATCAAAGTTCGCTGAACTTATTTTTTTCCCATCTTACTGTCAATTGTGTGAAGAACTGCTGGAATTACCTCATGAGAAAGTAATATGCCGGAATTGTTGGGAAAGCCTCCATGCCAGGCGTTCATCCTTTTGTATTGCTTGTGGACGGTTCTTCGAAGTTTCAGGAAGCCCACATGTTTGTGCAGACTGCCTGAAGAAAAGGCCATCCTTTGCAATCCATCGTTCCTGCGGCATGTACCAAGGGAAACTCAAGGACGTTATTCTTCTTTATAAATATCGAAAGTTTAGTGTCTTAGGAAAAGGACTTGCTGCATTTGCCTATAAGAGTTTAGGGAAGGAGATGGATTTATGGTGGGGTGTTGAAACGATTATACCAGTGCCTTTGCATCCCAAAAGGGAAAAAATAAGGGGTTTTAACCAGGCCCAGATTCTTGCTAAAGAATTAGCCAAATATAAAGGTATTGAACTCCTCGAAAAGAAGTTGATAAGAGTAAAAAATATTCCGCCGCAAACATCCTTGGAAGCAAGTGAAAGGAAGAAGAATGTTCGTGGTGCTTTTGCTGTGAAAAATGGAGAATCCCTCAAGGGAAAAATTATACTTCTTGTGGATGATGTCTATACGACAGGTGCGACGATTAAAGAATGCAGTCTTGCTTTAAAGAAAGCTGGCGCAAGAGAAGTCAGAGCTATTACTCTTGCCCAAGTATAAAAAAAGCCCCACCCGGCTGGTTGGAGCTTTTTAGAAATTTTTTATTTTACACCCTCGATTAGGATGGTGACTTCTCCTTTTTGTTTTTGTGAAGTAAGGTTTCTGGCAATGTCCTCAGGAGAACCCCTTATGAATTCTTCATGTATTTTGGTTATTTCCCGTGCAACAACAACCTGCCTTTCCCCGAATGTTTCTGAAATAAGCTGCAAAAACAAAAGAATTTTTCGTGCAGGCAAATACAGAACAAGAGTTGCTTTTTCATCTTTGAGGGAAAGAAGCAATTTCCTTGTGGCCTCTTTCTTTGGAGGTGCAAATCCCAGGAAAAGAAATCGATGCGTAGGAAGCCCGGCAGCAGAGAGAGCCGCAGTCAATGCAGAGGGACCAGGGATTGGAATGATCTGTATCCCTTGATTGATGGCCTCTCGAACGAGAGGAAATCCTGGGTCTGATATGCCAGGTGTCCCTGCATCAGACACAAGGGCAACATCTTTCCCCTGTTTGAGCAATCCGATTATTTTTGGAATCTTTTGTCGTTCTTTTGGATGGAAGTAACTGAGGAGTTTATTTTTTATTTGATAGTGATTCAAGAGTTTTATAGTATGCCGCGTATCTTCACACGCAATCAATGATACTTCTTTGAGGGTTTTCAGTGCCCTGAGAGTTATGTCATTAAGATTTCCGATGGGCGTGGCTACAACATAAAGTTTTCCATAGGACTTGTGAGTAGGATAGTCCATTGTTTATCTATCCCAGTCATAGGGATAAAGGAAATCATGGCCAATTGTCCGCTCTGACAATTTGGGAATGACCGGAAGTCTTCTTTTGAACTGCGAATTTTTTATGTAAGAAATAATTTTTTCAACATCATCTTTATTAAATCCTGAATTAATGACTTCCTCTTTTGATTGCCTTTCATCAATCAGTTTAAACAGAATCTGATCGATCGTCTCGTAGGAAATGCCGAGTTCTTCTTCATCGGTCTGTCCTGGCCAGAGTCCTGCGCTTGCCTTTTTTTTGCGGATTTTCTCTGGCACTCCAAGATGGATGGCCAGCTCTCGCACCTGGGTTTTATAGAGGTCTCCAAGTGGGTTAATGGCTGAGGCTATGTCGCCATGGATGGTTCCATATCCCAATAATAGCTCGGTCTTATTGCTTGTTCCCAATACAAGCGCCTTTTCTCGGGCAGAAAAGTCATAGAGAATCGACATCCGCTCTCTGGCCATTTTGTTCCCTTTCAATAGTTTTTCCTCTGTGGGAAAGCGGGAATAGAACGCATCAACCATGGGAGAAATATCAATGATTCTTGTTTGAATCCCCAACTCTTTAGCAAACTCCTGGGCATCCTCGACGTCTACGGAGAAAAGATTCCCATATGGCATAATCAGGCCAATGACGTTTTTCGGCATGAGAGCTTTTGCTGCCAGACAAGCACAAACAGAGGAATCCAGTCCTCCGGAAAGCCCAAAGATTCCTTTCTTGAAGTTAAACTTAGACAGCTCTTCTTTTATAAATTTGGTCAATGCCGTCTCGATAAAAAGTCCGTTAATCTTCATAGGATTTTATTGCTCTATTAAGGGCATGTAAGATGATTTCAGGTTTATCATCTCTTTTATAGCATCTTTTTTTACGTATTCGGTTGATGTCATGTAGGTCGATATCTTGAATGAGAAAATCAGTGTGGATGTCCTTTGCTTTAGCCAAGAGTTTTCCTTCAGGGTTAAACAGGAAAGAACCTCCTGCAAAAATTTTTCCGTCTTCGGTTCCAACTCTATTGCAGTATATAAGGAATGTTGTAGAAAAATATGAGATAGCTTCGCCCATTAGTTCCCACATGCGTTGGCTTGCAAAGCGCCCATCTTTTCCGTTTCCGCGGCCAGGAGCAGCGCTGATTACAATTATTAGCTCTGCTCCTCCGGCAAAGAGAACATAACTTGCACCATAATTTAGGAAATCGTAGCAAATCATCATTCCTGCTTTTGCAAAAGGGGTAGGAAAGGTTTTAAAATATTTCCCTTGAGCAAAGAATTTTCCTTCCTCAAACATTCCATATGTTGGAAGAAATACTTTGCGGTGAATGTGGGAGATTTCCCCTTTTGATAAGAAAGCTGCAGAGTTGTAAAAGATGCCTCTTTCTTTCTCTTCCACGAAACCAAAAACGATTGAAATATCCCGACTGAGAAGCTTTAGCTCATTAATATAGTGGTTGTTTGAAGGATTAATTGCTACATTTTCCACAAGATCTTTCAGAGTATAGCCAGTTAGACTCAGCTCTGGGAAGACGATTAGGTCAGTTCCCCCCTTTTTTGCCTGTTTGATATACTCAAGGTGAAGTTCAAAATTATTTTTTAAATCCCCTAATACAGATGATATCTGCGCAATAGCAATCTTCATGAACGAAAAAATACCACAATTTTTCCATCTTTTCAATTCCAGTGTAAGAATCTCTATTTCCGTGATGAGGGAAGCATCTGACCTAATTGAGAAGTGCGGCGACGGTTCCCTCTCCATCTGAAGCCCATTGTGGAGGGTGGGAGGGTCTTGGCAAGGATGGAGGGGAACCGGCGCTGTGACAGATTACACGTTCATAATTAACTGTAACGGAATTTGAGATGCATACAAATAAAAACTGGTTTTGAGATTTATGTTAATGTAAAATACAATAAATGGAAATTTCAAAAAAAATAATTTATATTTAATTAAAGAAATTATGGAACACATTGCTATTTTCCTAAGGGATATTTACTTCAATAAACGCCAGGGTGTGCTTATTTTTCAAAAGAAAAACATTAACAAATTTATTTTCTTTCGAGATGGATTCCTGATTTTTGCAAAGACTAACCAGCCAGATGAACTATTAGGGCAGGTGCTTTATAAATTGGGAAAGCTTTCTGAAGAAACATATAGAGAAATTGAGAAACATATCGAGCCAAGGCAGAATATAGGAGAAACATTGGTAAACAAAGGCTTGATCGCTCAAGAGGATTTACTTGATGGCCTTCATTATCAAATGAGAGAGATAGTTTTGAATCTTTTTCCTTTTTTCGAAGGAGAATTCAAGTTCCAGGAGAAGGAAGATTTTGGTGCGATAGATTTTGATATCCGGATAGATTCGTCTCTGCTGATTGAAGATGGAATACGCAGGATGAAATATGATCAAAACTTGAAAAGATTTTTGGAGAAAAGAATTCCTGTTCAAAAAAGCCGCGAATTTTATTTCCGCTTGACTGAAGATGAAAAAAACATCTATAAACACATAAATGGTGAGTTGTCTTCTGACTCTATTTTGCAATCTTTGGAGGTTCATCCCGATCTTTTTTGGAAAAGCTTATATCTTTTCTATTGTTTAGATTTGATCGGGCTTGAGGAAGAAGAGAATGTCCTAAAAGGGAAACAGAAGGAAAAAGGATCATCTACTAAAGGAGCACGGTTTTCAGTGGAGGATGTAATAGAGTTTCATAGTCGCCTTGGCCAATTAGATTATTACCAGATACTTGGCGTCTCCCGCACAGCCATCTTAGGGGATGTAAAAAAAGCGTATTTTCGGATGGCGCGAAAATATCATCCAGATCTTTTTCCTCGAGATCTCCCTGATGAAATAAAGAAAAAAATCTCAGATGTCTTTGACAAAATCACAAAAGCTTACCAAGTTCTTAGTGATGGAGTGAAAAGGAAAGAATACGATACAAAAGTTGATACCCATGAAGAGGAAGATAAAAAAGGGATTGGAAAAACAGCTGAAATCAAATTTCGCCAGGCAAAAACCTTATTCAATCAAGGACGCTACGAAGAAGCGAGTATTTTTTTAGAAGAAGCTGTGCGGTTGGACAAGAATAAGGGAAGTTACTTTTTATTGCTTGCCATGACACAGTCAAAAATTCGCTCACTTCATAGGCAAGCGGAGGAAAACTTTCAAAGAGCAATAGAATTAGAGCCTTGGAATCCGGAAACCTATGCAGGGCTGGGCCTGTTATACAAAAGCGAAGGCATGCCTGCAAAAGCAAAGAAACAGTTTCGGATGGCACTTTCTATTGACCCTGACCATAAAATTGCCCGGAAAGAGTTGGGAATTCAATATGGCAAGAAAAAAAAGAAAGGCCTACAA
Source organism: Candidatus Aminicenantota bacterium (assembly GCA_014859315.1). Lineage (GTDB taxonomy): Bacteria > Acidobacteriota > Aminicenantia > Aminicenantales > Aminicenantaceae > Kmv29. Next base: position 3,520 of record JACUUK010000072.1, on the reverse strand, counting down.
GATATTTTATCTTTTATTTTTTCCAGTAAAAAGAAATAGAACTATTCTTTTTTCACGTGCCTTAAAAATTCTTCCTCATTCCAAATTGGAATACCGAGTTGCTTTGCACGTTCAAGCTTTGAACCAGGAGATTTTCCTGCTATCACACAAGTTGTTTTCCGGCTGACTGAAGATACGACCATGCCTCCATTGCGTTCGATAATTTCTGAAGCTTCCTCGCGTGTTAGACTTGAAAGTTGGCCTGTTAAAACAAAGGTTTGGCCCGCAAAAGGAGCTTCTTTTGGAATCAAAGGTTCTTTTACTGGAGTAGAAACTCCAAGCTCTTTTAATCTGTTTATTAATTTAATATTTCCCGGTTGACTAAAGAAGAACACAATGCTCTCTGCGACCTTACGTCCGACATCCTGGAGTTGAGTCAGTTCTTCGAAGGTTGCTTTTGCAAGGGAATCTAAGCTTTTGAAGTTTGCCGCTAAAACCTGGGCAGTACGCTCTCCAACATATCTAATGCCAAGTGAATATATTAAGCGGGAAAGATCTCTCTGCTTTGACCGTTCAATTTCATTCAAGAGATTTTGTGCACTTTTAGGGCCCATCCTCTCAAGATTAGCCAAATCTTCATGCAGGAGTAAATAGATGTCAGGAATTTTACAGATGAGCTTTTTCTCTAATAATTGATTGACTACAGCCTCTCCTAACCCTTCTATGTTCATTGCTCGACGCGAGGCAAAATGAAGTAAAGATTCTTTTAGTTTTGCCGGACATGATGGATTGATACAACGAGATATCGCTTCACCTTTGGGTTTAAAAGCAGGGGAGTTGCAAACCGGGCAGGTTTCAGGAAAGACAAATCGGCGTTCATTTCCGGTTCGCCGCTCTTTCATGACCGAGACGACTTTGGGGATAACATCCCCGCTTCGTTCAATCAGCACGTAGTCTCCTATGCGAATATCTTTTCTCTTGATTTCGTCTTCATTGTGAAGGGTGGAGCGGCTGATGGTGATTCCTGAAAGCTTCACTGGTTCTAAAACAGCCACAGGAGTTAGCGCGCCTGTGCGCCCGACCTGAATACGAATGTCCTTTATTTTTGTAGTCGCTTGCCTTGCAGGAAACTTAAATGAGATAGCCCAACGAGGAAACTTTGACGTACTCCCGAGTATTTTTTGCTGGGCTACAGAGTCGACTTTTACTACAATTCCATCCACGTCGTAATCTACGCTGTCTCTTTGTTGTTGCCACTTTTCATAAAAGGAAATAACTTCTTTTAATGAAAGGCAATATTGAGAATGAGGGTTTATTTTGAATCCAAGGGCTTTTAATGTATTGAGACTTTCCCATTGGCTTTTTAGTTCCTTCCCTTGGATAAAAATGGAATAAAGAAAAACATCTAAGCCACGTGCTGCAACTTCCTTTGGGTCAAGGAGCCGAATAGACCCGGCGGCTGCATTTCTTGGGTTAGCAAAGAGTGGCTCTCCTTTTTTTTCACGTTCCTGATTTATTTTTTTGAAGGATGAAAAAGGGAGGAAGATTTCCCCTCTAACTTCAATTTCCCGAGAGTTTGAGATAGATAAAGGCACGCTTTTTATGGTTTTGACATTTACTGTGACATCGTCACCACGAAATCCATCTCCCCGCGTTACAGCTTGAGTGAACTTGCCATTTCGGTAAACGATGGCAATTCCTAAGCCGTCTATTTTTAATTCTGAAACGTAATGAATAGATTCGTTGGGAATTATCTTTTTTATTCTTTCCTCAAATTCTAACAGCTCTTCCTCTTTGTAGCAGTTATCCAAACTAAGCATAGGAATGCTGTGTGGCATAGATACAAATCCTTTGACAGGCTGTTCCCCTACTCTTTGTGTTGGAGAATCAGGGGTGATTAATTCGGGGAATTGTTTTTCGATCGCTTCCAGCTCTTTTACAAGAGCATCGAACTCACTGTCTGAAATTTGGGGGTCATTATCTACGTAGTATTTTTTTTCGTGGTATTTAATCTCATCTCTCAGCTTTTGAATTTTATCTTTTGCTTTTTTGAAAGAGAGATTTCCCACTCTCTGTTCCTCTTATAAAATAAGGAAGATAATATTTATGATAGGCCTAATTTCTGTTTTGTTTGTGCGATGAGCTGGTTGAACTTTTCTAAAGCAGCCTGTTGTGATGCTTCTAATTTTTGGATTTCTTTTTTCTCAATATCGATTTGAGCTAAAAGAGTTTCCATTTCCTTCTTTTCTGTATCGGTAAGGTCTTCTTCGTTTTTATCTCCAAATTTATTATTGAAAGAATTTGTTATGTCTTCGAGCTTTTTGCTCCGTTCAGATAATTCTTTGATGGTTTCGTTGTATTTGAATTCTTTGTTGGATGTAAAGAAAATTCTTTCTGCTAATTGCATGGCTTTTTGAGTGTTTGAATGTGGGAGAAAGCTTGCTTCCAGGAGATAAGTGAGAGCTTCAGTAGATAATGAAGGGCTTGAATTGGCCTTTTCTGCAAGGATAATACCTATATTATAAGCCAAGTCTCCGCTTTTTTGCTTGGCATAAGCCTGCTTATAATACTTCAAAGCTTCACTTTTTTTCCCATTTCTGTGTAAAGATCTTGCGTAGTAGACAATGCTTGCATAATCATTCAATGTGGTTGCTGTTACTTTGAATGCTTTCTCTGCTTCAACAAAAGATTTGGAATCATATAGTTCCTTCCCTACTTTTTTAAGAATATTCAAGATTTCTTTATTTTTCAGGATATTATACGATTGGATGTATGCACTTGCAGCCCCTTTGAAGTCTCTTGCCTTCTCCATGGCTTGGCCTTGTGCAAAGTAACCAGCTCCTATGAATTGAGCCCATTGTTTTGCCGATGCAACTGCAGATTCTTTATTTTTATTGGTCTGAGCAATTTGGACAACTTTGGCCGCATAATTTTTTGACTTGTTGAGATTCTGGCCGATGCTGCTGTAAATTCCAGAAAGCTGGATATAAACCTGGCACTTTGTTAGATCGTCCAATCCATCCAAAGACAATGCTTTTTCCCCATATTCTATCGTTTCTTTTGTTGTTTTTCCGCTGTAAGGGAGCAAGCAAAGGTTGGCATAAGCAAAATTTTCGTATGTAGTCCCTTTTCCTCCGTATTTGGCAATGTAGTCTTTCAGAAGCATTGCTTTTTCGGCAACATTTGGTGTTGTCATAGCTTTTATATAGGCTTCATCCGCTTTTGAGTTTTGTCCGAACATGGAGGTGAACAGGAAAAAAATCAATGTTAATGTGATTAGAGCGATTTTTTTCATCTTATAACCTCTTATTGAGAATTTTTTGCATAATAACTCTATCTAATTAAAATGTCAACCTGTATGCAAACAGGAATAACAAATTCTCTATTTACAAAAATATTTTAGCAAAAAATGTGCCAAAAGAAAAGTATCAAATATTCATGGTGTGCATTTTCATTTCTGTGACATTTGAATCTCTATCAATTCGCCTTAATCCCATCTTTCTATCAAGGAATTAAAGATGCTTCCATATTAATGAGAAAA
>JACUUK010000194.1 GCA_014859315.1 Candidatus Aminicenantota bacterium | reverse complement strand
TCAATTTATTCTTAGCTAATGAAACCCCAGGAAATCAAAAATATAGCCGAAAAATACGGAATTGCTCTTATCTACCTTTTTGGCTCACAAGCAGAAAATGGGGCGAGATACTTTAAGGGGGATAATATAAATCCTGAAGATCTTTCTGATCTTGACCTGGCAGTGTCCTTTAAAGATGTTCCTTCCCACCCGATGAAGATTTACGGAGCTCTTTATAAGGAACTCTCGGAGGTTTTCGAACCTTTTTATATTGATCTTGTCTTCATGCACGAGGTTGAAATACTCTTTCAGTATGAGATTATAAAAGGCATAAGAATCTTTGAGAAAGACGAATCTCTTGCTGATGAGTTTGAAGAAATGATCATGAAAAGGGCTGAGGATTTAGCTTTTAAAAAGACGATGTTGAACCGGGAAATCCTGGAGGCCATAGAGGATGGTTATATCGAATTTGAATACAGGCCGGATTCTTGAGCTTCTGAGATTCATTGAATCTTGCCTTGAGGAACTGAGGCCTTTTTCCACAATGAACGAAGAGGAATTTCTGGCGGACAGGAAAAATCCTCCTTTTGTAGAAAGTTATCTCAGGAGAAGCCTTGAAGCCATTTTCGATATTGGCCGGCATATCCTTGCCAAAACATCAGGATTTAAAGAAATCGAATATAAGGTCATAGCCAAAGAGCTTGGTCGAAGAGGAGTGGTGACAGAGGAGCTTTCTGATGTGCTTTATATTATGGCCGGTTACAGGAATAGAATGGTCCATTTTTATAGGGAGGTAACTCCTCAAGAACTTTATTACATAGCGAGAGATAATCTCAAGGATATTGAGCATTTTATAAGAGAAATTGCATCATTTTTAAAAGCCTATCAAGAGAAGAAGAAATAAAAGGGGGGCATAAATATTAACCTTTCCAGGAGCAGATAATGGTTTGTCAAAATTCTTGCTGTTACCAACTACCAATATACAAAGGGAGTCAATGTCAATATATTTCCCTATCACTTCCTGGATATCCTTGGCGTTAATACTCGGAAGTTCTTTAAATATAAGAATTATCGCAAAAATGAATACCCGGGATGAAAAAAGGATGGGTGGCGCGGTGTGTCTCCGCCCGCAGCGGAAATTGCAAAAAGAATGAGTTTATCGATCAATTGAAAGCGCTTGAGCTGGATGATATAACCGAGCTGCCACTTTCTGAAGAATAAAGAAATTAGTTCGAAAATGCTCGTCATCGTGAGGAACGAGGCGATGCCGAGGGACGTGGCGATCTCTAAATCGACTGCGAAGGACAAACATTAGCAATCTCATTATCATTGATTGTGGGTGACAAGACCGCAATGAGAAATTGGTTTTTACTTCTTATTGTGATTAAGGCAGCGAGAGGCATATTTTCCACATGAAATAAAGAGGATTGATATATAAATTTTAATTTAGATTAATTACGGCTTCTGAAAAATGGCGAGGAATCTTTATGTTATGCTGATTTTCTGATGACTTATTTTTCCTGTTGTTATTGGTAATATAAAAAAAAGAGAGTTGAAACCTACATTCCGCAGATTGCGAAGGGCAATAATTCGAATTTTCATCTTACATAA
>JACUUK010000071.1 GCA_014859315.1 Candidatus Aminicenantota bacterium | reverse complement strand
ACTTTTAATCGGCTCAATATTTATATATTTCTACTACACTACAAATAATTTAGTCAGTTGAATTTTATTTCAGCTTTTTATTTTTCCTGTTCCATGGGATTAAAGGTTGTTATGGAATAGCCTTTAGGCAGATCATAGGTTCCTGCCGGAGCATCTTTCTCTTCTGCAGAGACAAGTTCTTCTTTGTATTTTTGTTCGGCTCCCATCATGTTCATCGAAAATTTTGTAAGCACGGGGTAGCCTTCCATTTTCTTTAATTCTTCAGCTAATCCCTTGAACATGGGATTTGTAGATAGGATCTCTGCATTAAATTTATTGTAGAGGTTTAAGTCGACTCCAACATCCTTTGATGCCCAGATTTCCATTTTAATGGGCATGCTCATTCCCATCATGGATAAAGCGATTTCAACCAAATATTTTTTACATTTCCAGTTTTTAATCGTCTGCGATTCTTCTGTGGCCGTGACAGAGGCCGAGGCCTGTATCATCTGGAACATCTGCTTTGACTGAGGCGGTAAAATTTTTTCCATGTCGACTGGTAAATCTATTTCAGAATAGGTTTTCTTTGCATGGTCAATTAGATAGATTTTTTTCAGGTCGAACCTGACTATGGTCGTTCTATCTTTTCCCTCATCTTGCCTCATTTTATCTTTTGCCATCCATGTTGTTCCTTCTTCGTCTTTTGCAGGTTGTGTTTGTCCCATCATGGCAAATTCGTCTGTGTGTTTTATCTTTTTGGTAACGTAGTCCGCTTGTGCAAAATTTGGAGAAAGCATTAGGGATAAGGCAAAAAGAATCGCCAATGGCCAGAAGATTATTACTTTTTTCATATATTTTCCTCCTAAAATAAACATTGGTTAATTTATCTTATTTTTTTTTTAAAAGCAAACTATTCGAAGTTTTCGTCTGCGCGAGATAACTAAGTTAAAAAAATCGAGAACGAGTAAAAAAGCAAGATTGGACATTTTCATTTTGCTTTGACACACAGATTTTTTTTTGTTGACATTCTTATTTCATCTGTGCTATAAGTAATACTTCGAGAGAATATATTTTGGAAACACTTCACACAAAAACCCCATTATGGAGAAGCTTCTAATTCCCCCCAGGGAAAAAGAATAAAAAATTATTTATTTTAATCAAGGAGGATTAACGCAAAAAAGAAAAGAAATTAACTTATCTTTTTTTGCAGAAATTTTAAAGGACTAAGTATCATGGAAGAAGAAAGAAAAATTTATATTGGCAACTTGGACTATGGAGTTACAGAAAATGATCTCAAGCAAGTGTTGGAAGGAAAAGGTCTTCAAGCAAAAGATCTTAAAATCATAACAGATAGACTCACAGGAAGGTCGAAAGGATTCGGCTTTGCAGAGTTTGAAAATGAGGATGATGCCAAAAAGGCTGTTTCCTCTTTAGACGGCTTTGACTTTAAAGGAAGAAAACTGAGAGTCAACCAAGCAAGAAAACAACGTCCAAGGTTTGAAAGAAACGATAACTATTCTCGATTTCGAAAGTAGTTTAAAAATAGAGGGGATGAAATTAGAGCTAAAACAGCTTGATTTTAATTTTATCCCCTCTTTTTCCTTACATCTGTTGTAAATCTGTTTCTAATCGAAGCCTACCATAAAATTCATTTAGGTGCACAGACTTTTCAGGAAGTCTATTCCTGATTTTTTGTGTCATAAATAAGAAGGTAAGGATATTACTTTTCTATAGAGACAGGTCTCACCTATTAAATTCTCCACCAGTAGGAGAATTTCAAAAATATACTGTAATTTGTACGGTTATAATTTCCGAACTCGTCCCTCAGGAGATTGTTGTCAATGCCCAGGAAAAACACTGTTCCTGGCTTCAGGATGTAGCTGGCCAGAAAGCTTCCGTAAAGATTCTTATAATAATGATTATAGTCAACAATCGCCCTCAACGATAGAGTCCTCCTTAGACATCGAAGGCCAGACTATTATCTCACCTTTGCGTGCAATTGTCCTGGCAATGCTGATTCCCCAAATTTTATCTTCTCTATCAGGAAACCGAAAACTCTTAAAAGGAATGGCCATTTCAATGGTGAAGCCTTCCTTGTCTATCTTCCCATCAGAATAAAAAACCGTATCCCAGCTTATGTCTGTGTTGTCGCTCCCACCTTCTTCTGTCCGGATTCCATCCATTTGAATGCCTATAGGATTCAGGAAAAATGAATAGGCCCGTCGTTTCTCATTAAAAGTATCGATGAAGATGAGAATCCAGTCATCATCAAAGATATTGTCTCTGTTTGTCACACTCGACCTTATTTTTTTGGGCTCTGAATCATAGCAGCGAAAAGCAAAGTATAAATTCTTATTGTCATATCCGATATAGGCAATAGTCTTCTCAGATGGGGTCCCTTTCTCTTTAGGAGTAAGCTGGACGAAATCCACGATTTTTAGAGCTTCATCCTCCCAGACAGGATTTTCAAGGATGCCATCGATCTTCGGTGGATGAGAAAGTTTTGGAATGTTTAAACTCTCAACCAGCTTAAGCCAATGTGAGTGTTTGATGCGCCAGAACTAAAAGACTCTGAACAGGGACACCATAGGGGCAAGCTTTTTCACAGTAACCTGCACAATCCATGCAAAAATCAGCCCTGTTCGTTTCCAAGGATGCATATTTAAGCACTGCTGTCTTCTCCCGCCCCTGTGATTTGAAATAATGATTGTAACGCATGACTGTGTTAACAGGAACTCTGTGAGGACACTTGCTTTCGCATATGCCACAAGCATGTCTGCAGTAAAAATCGCCAAATATTTCCTTATATGCACTCAATCTCTTGCGCTCTACAGAATCAAATTTAGTCCCAGAGAGAGAAACATAAGCTTCAAGATCACTGTAATTCTTAATGGTCAGGCAAGCAGAATGAACATCCGGATGGCTGAGGACAAACTTTACAGCAGCGTCGCGAACTTCCTCGTAATTTGCCAGGTTGTATTTTTTCTTAAAAGCTTCTGCCTTATCAGCTCTTTCCTTTAACCTCGGAATAAGTCTTTTAAGATATTCAGAGGGCTGGCGGCCTTCTTTCTCAGCTCTTTCAATCATCTCTTGCGTCTCCAAATAGTTCAACACTGGGTTAGTTTTCATCAATGTAGCCCCAATATTCTTTTCTTTACAGGCTGTTAATATCCTCTCGCCCATTTCTCTCTGCAAGAAATTATACACAAAAAGCATTACATCAAAGCGGCCATCTTCTGCTGCTGCAAGCAGGACTTTTTCCATGGTTTCAGGCTCTTCCTGCCACTGTGAGCCATGGTTTGACAGACCGCAAAATCTTACCTTCCCAGCAGCTTTTAGTTCTCGAATGGCAGCATGAAATCCATCATGCTTTGTCTGTTCAACAGTGGAAGGCTTATGAATCATCAAACAATCAATATATTCTGTTTGAAGTCTTTCCAAACATTTATATGCCCTGTCAAGGACATCTTTTTTTGTCTCATTTTTTCGCAGCACTAACTTTGTTGTTATAAAGATGGCTTTCCGACTCCGGTTCTTTATAGCAGTTCCTATGGTCCTCTCAACTCTCCCCCGCCTGTAATTTTCCGCAGTATCGATGTAGTTGATTCCAGCATCAAGAACCGCCTCAAGCAGTGCGGGCTCTGTCAATTCTCCACTTCCAAATCCAATATCTGACACTTTAAATCCAGTGCGTCCAAGTGTATGGTACTCTCTAATTCTTAACTCTTTATACCTGCTTGGGACATCCGAAGCAAAGAGGCCTTTGTACCCGGCTAACCCTGTTCCAGCCAAAACTGCAAGAGAACCTTCTATGAACCTGCGGCGGCTAATTCTATGAGAATTGCGCCTCAATTTATCGTTTTTATCCATCATCATACTCCTTTCATTATCCCAGAAAGGGCAAATCTCCACGTGAGAGCTTGAATTTCATCCTACTTTTTTTCCCTAAGAGGGTCAAGTTGAATGTTTAGCACGTAAGCATCCCTTTAAAAGCGCCACACCTAAAAAAAAGAGGCTTGAAGCCCAAGGGCCCCAAGCCTCTAATTTATTGCTTGCTGCGAGGAACTATTTATTCTTCTTGTTTCAATTGACCACCAGAAGCCATTATAGTTCAGATATTCTCTTTATTTTTTCTGCAAGTGAATATCGCCACTGAAAGTTTTCAGATTAACGTCGGCTCCCCCCCCATTTATGGTTCCACGGAGTTCTTTTTTCGAGATTTTCCCTGATATTGTGATATCGAAATCACTCTCGATATCTCCACTAAAGGTTTTTGCTTCAAGGTCAAAAGCTGAATCAGCCGGAATAGCTATCTTAACATCGCCACTGTGAGATTTTAGAGAGTATCTTCCATTAGGGTTGATTTGACCTTTATAGAGAACATCCCCGCTCAATGTACTCGCTTTAACTGACTTTGCCTCTGAAACATCCAAAAGTTTTATGTCTCCGCTTACAGATTCTGCTTCGACAGAGCCTTTAAGCTTCATTAAAGTGATGTCTCCAGATACAGACTTTAAACTTATGTCACCTTCTGCTTCCTGGACTTCAAGGTCGCCACTGACGGATTCACACTCGACACCTCCATGTGCTTTTTCCACATGAATATCCCCACTCACTGTACTTGCATCAAGTTGTCCGCCAACCTCTCCAATCCTTAAATCTCCGCTGACTGATTTCAGTTTAACAGAAGCGTTTTTCGGTACCATCAACTGAAAGTTCACAGAGACATTCAAGGATTTAAAAGTAGCCCTGGGATATTTTGTTTCAATCCTGAGAGTCTTTCCCTCTTTAATGACTTCAATCTCAACCCTTCTGGCATTCTCTTTGGCTTTTTCAATTGTCGATGCTTTCGAAACTTTCAGGGCATTGATTTTTACTTCTGACTTATCCCAGCTCTTGACTTCAATGTCTCCTGAAATATTCTTCAGGATAACTTTTCCGTCCTTAGCCAAAGACTCGGTTCTCTCGAACTTTTCCTCAAACTTCTCCTTGGCTACGAGTGTATTGGGATTGGCTCCTAAAAATAGAAACAGCACAGGGAGAATAACCAGTAACCTAATTACTTTTCTTGCTTTCATGTTTTCCTCCTTTTTGACTATATAATTGTTTTTAATTCCTTTTCATTGAATGATAAAGGCCTTACTGCAATGGCTTCATCCAGCAAATCCAATTTTTTCCTGTAAGAAGCCAGCAGATAGTTCTGAACCTCCATGTTGTCAGGATGCTGAAGCACGGCCTGCTTGCAAGCGTTTATAGAAGTATCTATGAGTTCAAGGTTGTGCCGAAAAACCTCTGCCAACTCTGGGTCAATGGTTTCTTCTTGAGCAGAAACTGCTTCCATAAGTGCTTTTATTGCTGATTGATAGTGATGTTCGGCCTCACTCAGCTTTGCCAGAGTGTATTTCTGGTCTTTTTTCAAATGAAACCCAAGACGGCCATTTCTATATAAAAAACTAAAGAACACTACACCTGCGAGTATAAACATCACAAAAGCCGCACTTAGCCCATAGCGCAATGCAGGCGAGAAAGAAAATAAATGGCTTCTTTCTTTTCTCTGTAGCACAAATGCCTCTGATGGTCGTTTTTGAGCATCTAATCTTTGCTGGATTGCCATCCATGTACCTGCAGAAGGAGAATGTTCCTCCAGGTTTCTTGCAACACTTATTATTTTTTGAAGGTCTTTTAAAACCTTCTGGCAGCCAGAGCAATGTTCAAGATGATGCTCAACCTGCAAGTTCAAGCTATCACTCAACTGGCCATCAATATAATCATTGATTAATTTTTTTGCCTTTGAGCATTTCATCTTTTTCTCCTTTATATAATCTTATTCTTTTCAAGATGCTTTCTTATCTTCATTCTTGCCTTGAAAAGCTGTGATTTGGATGTCCCAACCGAACATCCCAATATCTCTGCTACTTCTTCATGTTTAAATCCCTGAACATCGTAAAGAAGGAATACGCTTTTCAGCTTTGTCGGCATGGTTTCTATCGCTTTTTCCAGTGACTTGCTAATAAGCTTTTCGTGAACAGGTTTCTTTTTTCCGCTCATCATGTGTTCAACATCATTCAAAGGCACTGTTCGTTGCAGATGTTTTTTCTTCTCTCGAATGTAAGTCAGACAATTGTTAATGGCGATACGGTAAAGCCAGCCGACAAATGTCTTCTCACCCTTAAGGGAGGATAGATTTGTAAAGACTTTGACAAAAGTATCCTGCAGAATATCTTCAGCAGCAGCCGGATTATAAGTATAACGATAAGCAAGACTGAAAAGGCGATTCTTAAAATGCCTGTAAATAGATTCCATCGCCTCAGAGTCTCCCTGCTGGCTTCGCCTGACCCAGTCGAATATGACTTCTTTCTTTTGTGCTTCAGGAGAGGAAGTGTTTGTGTTTTCTTCTTGATTCATTATCCACCCGCCAGTGATTCTGTTTATTGTAGCACATCGGAAACCTTTTATGACCTTTAGTGGAAACGTTTCTGTAAGTACAGCTTGAATCATCTAATTTTGTCTCCTTAATTCTAAAGATGATACAGAAACTTAAAAGGTTGCTTTTTTTGAAAATTATTTTTTAATCTTAATTACTCTTTAATTTAATGTAATATTTTAATAAAATAGACCTGATTTCAGAAGATGGAAGAGAACCATTTTAATTCTATTTAAAGTTAGATATTTACAGGAGGTGTATCAGAATGCCAACAATAACTATTGAAGGGCCTCCAATCGATGTCAAGAAGAAAAGGGAATTGGTGAAAAAAGTTACAGGCATCGCTGTCAACATTTACAAAATCGAGCATATTACTGTACTCATAAAGGAAAATCCGCCTGAAAACGTGGGGGTGGACGGGCAATTGCTTTTGGACCGCAAAAAACTCGCTAAACAAAAAGGTTGACTTCAGGTCAAAAACAGAATTTGCTTCACCTGCAGAGCACTATATAATTTATTCTATCTACTAATTAATTCTTTTTTTCTTTTTTATTGCCTGCTCCAACAGCAAACAGAGTTCCAAGCATTAAAATAAATACAAAAAGTGCAAACAGGTTATTATGAGCCAGGGAGCCGAAAAGCGAAGGCCCGATTTTTAGAGCCTTATCAAGGTTAAAGCCTGTTAAGACTGCGATTAAGAGCCCACAGATTGCTCCCCCTGCAATCAATCCAGAACTGAACAGCATTCCCGGAGCTGCTTCGGCTTCTTCCCCTTCTTTTGGTTTTCTGAAGTATTTATCTATAATCCACCGGCTCAATCCTCCTATAAAGATCGGCATGGATATGGATATCGGAAGATAAAGCCCTACAGCAAACGGCAGCCCTTTTACCCCACAAAGTTCGATAACTATGGTTATTGATATTCCGAATAAAACCAGAATCCATGGCAGTTTTTGCTCGAGCAATCCCTTGATAACAGTTGCCATGAGTGTTGCCTGAGGGGCGGAAAGTGATTCTGAACCGATTCCATATTCTAACTCTTTTTCAATAATCCCTGTGTCTTTCCGGGCAAGATACCGGATGTTTAGAGCTACATTAGGATTATTAGGGTTGATGACCTGGTACATTACCCCGTCAATCTTCCTCTCGGATTCAATCTTCATCTCAGGTGTAACTTTCATGTCTTCTATTTTAATCGTTCGAACTTGAGTGAAAGCAGAATTCACGAGCAGAACCGTAGCTCCTACAGCAAGAATAGATGTGACTGCTCCAATCATGTATCCATATTCTTGTTTATATGGAGTGCAGCCCAGGAGATACCCTGTCTTTAAACTCTGAGCAACATTTCCAGCATTTGATGCTGTTATACAGACAACTGCACCAATACTCAAGGCAACGGCCGCATAAGCCCCTCCGGTCCAGCCGACTGCAAGAAAGATAAGGCATGTCCCCATCAATGTCGCAATAGTCATTCCAGAAGTGGGATTAGAGGAGACCCCAATATCCCCCACTAATCTTGATGAGACTGTTGCAAAGAAAAAGCCAAAGATAAGGATAAGAATAGAGGAAAAAATATTTACGAAAACAAGGCCAGGGTTAATGTAGAAGTTCAACAGGGCCCACACGACAACAAACATTATCACTGTTCCGATACCAACAAATGAAAAAGGGAGGTCTTGTGAAATCCTGCTCAAAGAGGCAGAAGCTGCATCTGCCTTTTTTTTCATCAATTTAACGCTCGATTTGAATGACCTGATTATTGTTGGAAAGGCCTTGGCAAGGTTTATAAAACCTCCTGCAACAACAGCACCAGCACCAATGTATTTAATGTAGTTTCTATGTATAATCTCGGTAAATTCAGTTATAGAAACGCTTCGATATAGTTCACCAATTGTTCCGGCATCAGGGAAAGTTGGAATTTTTATGGGCAAGATTTCACCGAAAAATGTAACAAGTGGAATGAGAACCATCCAGGCAAGGAATCCTCCACCTACCATAATAGCGGCTGTCCTGATGCCAATTATATATCCGACCCCAAGAAGTTCAGGAGATATTTCAGCATTGATAAAAGAACCTGGATAAGCCTTAAAACTCATGAAAGGTTTTTCGCGCCATAAATGAAACATTCCCATGAAGAACTTATAAACAAAACCGAATATAGTTCCAGTAAAAACTTTCCCTGCCATTTTGCCGCCCTTTTCACCGGCAATAAGAACATCTGCACAGGCAACTCCTTCAGGGTACATTAGCTTTCCGTGTTCCCTTTCAATGAGATAACTGCGAAGGACGATTAAAAACATGGTCCCAAGCATGCCTCCAGCGAGAGCAACAAAAAATATATTGAGAAATGTCAGAGGAAATCCAAGAAAAATCATAGCAGGTAAAGTAAAGATAACTCCAGCAGCGATTGATTCTCCTGCAGCGCCAGTAGTTTGTACTGTATTGAGTTCAAGAATTGTAGCTTTTTTACCGGTATTCATCTTGTCGAGAAGTTTAAAAAGGGCCATTGCCATGACAGCAATAGGGATTGCAACGCTTACTGTCAGGCCTACTTTTAATCCAAGATAAACTGTTACAGCACTGAATATCAATCCAAAAACCGCTCCGATGAATACTGCACGTGGAGTGAATTCAGGAATGACCTTCTCAGGCGGAATAAACGGCTTAAAGGCAGTTACGGCTTTTTTTTCTTGGGTCATATCTTATAGCCTCCTTTTAAGTAAATCTATTTAAACCCATTCGAACATGCATTGAACATGCATTCATCACTGTTTTCATCTTTTACATTATCTAATTTTTTGCACAGTTTAGCACAAAACAATTTCTTTTTTAATGAAAATCGAAATATTCCCAGATTTTTATCGCCTGAGAGGTTCCAAGCCAGAAAGGTAATATATCTTTCCCTTTGCTGACAACAGCCCTTTTAGCTTTATTTGAAGAATACTCTAAAAATTCAACTTCAGAGCAAAAAAGAT
>JACUUK010000070.1 GCA_014859315.1 Candidatus Aminicenantota bacterium | reverse complement strand
TAATCTGGCGCAGGAGGCATTGCCCTTAAAAGAAGAGCATCTTAGCCGCCATTACAGACCAAAACAGTATCCCCCCAATCAATGCGCGGAGTTCTTTGTTTTTTTTGTAGAGCTCCAAGCTAAAAGGTTTCTGTTCACCAGAAAGAGAAAGTTTGATTCTTGGGGCAAAAAGCGGAGTGTTTTTTTGGTATTTTCTGTATTGCTCTGGAAAGAGGCGTATCATTTTTTCTTTTTCCTTATAGATTATTATAGGGTAGAAAACAAGGGAATACACAATGAAATAAATTGCTACGAACCATGATTGTGAGCCGATAACTACCCCTGTTCCGATTATCAGATTAGCCAGGTAAAGTGGATTTCTGGAGTATTTGTAAGGGCCAGAGGTTGTTAATTCAGCTTCTTTTTTGAGATGGCCGCAGGCCCATGCGCGAAGAAATAGCCCAAGTAGGGTTAACCCGATTCCAGCCAGAAGATAATCGAAGGTAGGTTTAGAAAAAACAGGAGTTAACAGAAGTCCTAATGTTCCTGTTCTTACTCTCAATCTGTAAAGAGTTTCTTTTAAATTCATTTCAGTTGTCTTTCTTTAAAGCTTTACGGCTGAGTGCGGCTATTTCTTCTGGGGAAATCTTTTTGAGGCATTTCGGACGTTGACATTTTCTTTTATAACAATAACTACATTCCAGTTCATGGAATGCTACCTGGCTTTGTGGGTGAAAAGGGCCGTTTCTTCTGGGATTGGTTGGACCAAAAATAGCCACAACTGGCTTCTGGAAGGCACTTGCTGCCTGGAGGGCGAATGTATCGCCGGTTATTACAAGGGAAGACTCCATAATAAGAGCCATTACTTCTTGTAAAGACAAGGACGGCACAAGAGGGACGCCTGTTTGTTCATTGAGTTTTTTTGCTTCTGCGTTTTCTTCATCATTTCCCCATAAAATAAGGAAAAAGAGTTTGTCATCGGCCTCCATTAATCGAATAAATTTTGCCCAGGATTCAGGAAACCATCTTTTTGTTTTCCATGCTGCCCCAACATTGATAATGACAAGTTTTTTTTGGCCGTTGTATCCGATATTATTTAATTTTTCTCTTATTGAGTGAACGACTCTTTCGGGCAGCACAATCGGGAATTCGAGTCTACTTTCATTTATGCCTAAAAGAGTAAGGAGCCGTAAATTTTTCAAGATTACGTGGTTGTCTTCAGAGATTTCTTTCAAGTGTTCTGTATAAAAGAGGCGGGCAACAGGTTCCTTGAGGTTTTTTCTGTGAAAACCGATTCTTGTTTTTGCTCCGGAGAAGCAGGAAAAAAGAGCAGATTTTATTAATCCCTGGAAGTCTATTGCTATAAGGTTTTTGTTTTTCAATTGGTTTCTAATCGAGCGAATATCTTTCCAATATTTTTTAAGGTCTTTTGCTTCTTGCTTGGGAGGAGCAGTGATTATCTGGTCAATCCCGGGAACGCAGTCAAGGATTTCTTTGCCTTTGGGTTCAACAAGCCAGGAGATTTTTGCTTCAGGGAAATGTTTTCTTAATGCTGCGAATGCAGGGAGAGTGTGAATAACATCCCCAAGTGAGCTCAGCCGGATGATTAAGAAATTGTCCACGGTCATTCTTTTTCTTTCTGTGCGATTTCAGTAATTGCTTTTAATATATCAGATGTAGATCGAACCTTTGGACCCCCTGTAATCGCTATCTTTCCTCCATAGCTTAAAACAGTTTCTTTTTCAGGAACACTTTCTTTTGTGTAGTCAGAACCTTTTGCATGGATATGCGGTTTCAGAGCAAGGAGAACCTTCTCTACATTTGTTTCATCAAAAGTTGTTATGTAATCAACGCAGGAAAAGGAAGACAATATTTCTATACGCTCCGATTCAGATAATATTGGCCGGCCCTTGCCTTTAATCTTTCGTACGGAGGAATCGCTGTTTAAAGCCACAACCAGAATGTCGCCTGTTTTCCTGGATTCTTTTAAATAACGGATATGGCCTACGTGGATTAAGTCAAAACACCCATTAGCAAGGACTATTGTGTTGCCTTTTTTCTTTTCATCCTGAATGATTTGTTTTAATTGGGTAAGGGAATAGAATTTTTTCACTTTTAAGAAACGATAGCCTCCTTGAGTTCTTCAGGTGTCAGTGTGGCGGTTCCTTTTTTCATGACAACAACCCCACCTGCAAAGTTGGATAAAGAAGCAGCTTCTTTAAAGCTGGTTCCACATGTTAGGGCCAGTGTAAAGACGCTTATGACTGTATCACCGGCACCAGTGACATCCACGATGTCGGTTGTACCGTGTATTGGAATATAGGTGACTGGCTTGTTCTTCTCGAAAAGAGCCATTCCTTTTGAACCGCGTGTAATTAAAACAGCAGATGCAGTTGTCTTTTTTAAAATAGCACTTCCAATTTTTTCAAGTTCTGAAGTATTGTCATTTATTTCGGTTTGAAGGGCCTGTTCAACTTCAGGTTCATTCGGAGTAAGTGCAGTAATGCCTTTGAAATTAAGGATTCTGAATCTGGAATCCAAAGTTACAGGGATATTCGATTTCTTATAATATGGAAGTGCGGCCTGAAACATATCTTCCCTGACAACATGATAATTATAATCAGAAATGAGAAGTGCATGTGCTCGAGCAGCCAAATTTTCAAGATGTGTACGAATTTTCTGTTCGAGTAGGGGAGTCCATGGGACTTTTTTTTCATGGTCAATGCGTAGAATTTGCTGTTTTTTTGCTGTTTCTTCTCCTGCTAAGATTCTGGTCTTGATAGGAGTAGTGAAATCTTTGTCAATGACTATGTAATCTGTATTAATCCCCTTTGATTTCAGACTTTTTATTATTTTTCTGCCAGCCGTATCATTTCCAATGACACCAACAGGCAAAGGGTCTGCCCCTAAATCTTTCAGGTTTAGAAGTGTGTTTCCTGCACCTCCAAGATATAACTCTGTGTTTTTATAGGAAAGCACCAATACTGGAGCTTCTCTTGAGATGCGTCGGGTTGTGCCGTAAAGGTATTCATCAAGAATGAAATCACCCCAAACAGCTATCTTTTTCCCTGAAAAGCAGTCAACAATATGTTGTAATCTTGTCTTTTTTATGCTCACGGAACCTCAGGGAAAGATTATTATCAGAAAAGAAATAAAAGTCAAATCCATTAATGATGATGCTTGGGAACGCTTTAAGATTTTCAACTCTTTATTGACCGATAATAACAAAAATGATAAAAAAGGATGGTAAGCCGGAGTGGTGAAATTGGTAGACGCGCTGGACTCAAAATCCAGTTCTGGGCAACCAGAGTGTGGGTTCGACTCCCACCTCCGGCATTAGTTTTTCACCTGTCCGATTAAAATTATTATAATTTGCAAAAAAAACTCTTTTAAGCATAAAATTACATTTCAAACGATATATTACTAAAATGAACTAAGAAGGAGTCAGAAAAATGATACCAAAGAACCAAATGATTTCTCTTTCACAATATTTAGAAAAGCCCTCTTGTGATTTTCAAAGAGGCGATTTGTTAAAAGTTATTAAAGAGAAAGAACTCGAGCGAATAACATTTCATTATACAGCCATTGACGGGCGATTAAAGGAATTGAAATTTCCTGTTTCTAATATTCATGATGCAGAACTGATTCTTGCAGAAGGCGAGAGAGTGGATGGCTCCTCGCTTTTTAAAGGAATTATCGAGACTGAGTTTTCGGACTTATATGTCGTTCCTGACTACAAAACAGCTTTTCTGAATCCATTTGACACAGAGAGTCTTGATGTAATCTGCCGCTTTTTAGACAAGGATGGGAGGGGCGTTCCTTTTGCCTTGGATAACATATTGGGAAAAGCAAGCCAGATATTTCAGATGAATACTGGCTTAGAATTATATGCTTTAGGAGAGTTGGAATTTTTTCTCATAAGAGAAAAGGGTGAAAACCTTTTCCCATTAGAGACACAGAAGGGTTACCATGAATCATCGCCATTTCTAAAAAGTGGGGATATATTAAACGAAATGGCTTATTGTGTGAATAAAATAACCGGGGCCTTGAAATATGTGCATAGTGAAGTCGGCTGTATTGACAATATAGAAAGCGAGTTAGACGAAATTCGAGACAAAAAAGCAGAACAGATGGAATTAGAGTTTCAAACCAGACCAGTTTGTGAAATGGCTGATATCCTTGTTTTAAGCCGCTGGATTATACGTAATGTTGCGTTTCAGCATGGATGTGTGGCAACTTTCACTCCAAAGCTTACTGAAGTGGCTGCTGGCAATGGAATTCATTTTCATTTGGAACTGAAAAAAGACGGGACGAATATCATGCGGAGCACTGATGGAAAATTATCCACATCAGCTTTGCGGTTAATTGGAGGCTTATGTAAACATGCGGATTCTTTGCTTGCTTTTGGAAACACGATGGCTTCATCTTACATGCGTTTGGTCCCTGAACAGGAGGCACCTACACGGATATGTTGGAGTGACCAAAATAGAAGCGCACTCATCCGAGTTCCTCTTGCCTGGGCAAATGTATGCGGCCTTTATCATGAAATAAATCCTCAAGAAACAGAAACATGGGAAGGCCAAGAGAGCCGACAAACAGTGGAATTACGAAGTCCTGATGGAAGTGCCTTGATTCACCTTTTACTTGCAGGAATTGTAATGGCTGCTGATTGGGCTTTCAAGGATAATCTATCTCTGGAATTAGCTGAAAAATATTATGCCAAAACAGATAAATTGCTTGATCAGAGCAATGTTTTTCCTTCGCTTCCGGCCAGTTGCGGTGAGTCTAGTCGTATTCTTTTAGAAAACAGGAATTTGTATGAAAGGGAAGGAGTCTTTCCTCCAGGTGTCATTGAATATATAGCTAACTTATTACAAAATGAAGAGATAGAGGGGGCTCGCGAAGGACGTACACAAGATATACAGGATATATTACATAGGGACATACACAGGCATTGATATATTTTTTAATTTTTAGTGAAAAAATTTAATTAAAGTATTGCATTTTAAAGATATCATGTTATAATATATTTAAATCTTGCTGAGCTGGCTGGGCAAGATTTTGATAATAACCCTCCTTCATTATCCCCTTTTTGCTTATTTTCCCCAAACCCAAAACAGCCAGCACTTTTCTCTTTAATTTAAAATCACTCTTTGTATAAAATAAATCTTTACGACAATTAAAAGATTAATTAAACTAAGTTTTCTTTCTTAGAATTTTTATGCCATCGTATAAAAAGGAATTTGAATGACACAAATAAAAGGATTGTGGAATAGAGATTTCATAATAGCTCTTGTTGGATATTTTTCCCTTTTTATGAGCATTTCCCTGTTTTTTATCTTTCCTCTTTTTTTCGAGCATATGAATGTCCCAAAAGGCCGTATTGGGATGATAATGGGCGTACACAGCCTCATGGCCATTTTCATACGCCCCTTTTTTGGGCGCTTGATAGATATTAGAGGAAGAAAAAAGATATCACTGTTCGGAATTGCATTTTTAATATTTACTGTGCCTTTCTTCCACTTTATAAACGATGCTGGAGTGCTTCCTATTATTTTACGGGCTCTGACTGGAATAGGATGGGGAATCAGCATGACAGCAACAATAACAATATGTTCTGACTTAGCGCCTGTCAGTCGATTGGCTAAATCCATGGGAATAATTGGCGTTGCAGGACTCCTTTCAATCGCATTAGGACCTCTTTTAGCTGAAGAGCTGGTAAACATTTTTGGCTTTGGCGGGTTATATAATGCAAGTCTCTTATTTCTTGTTATTTCATTTGTATGCATTGTATTGACTAAAGAAGTAATCGAGCTAAATAATAATTATCAAAATATTAAATCCCAAGGTTTTCACCTTGGTATTCCTTTATTTGCTGTTCTTATGATTTCATCGCTTCCTATGCTCCATGGAGCAGTGAGAGGGGCTGTTTCCTATTTCATCGCTTTGTATGGCAAATCCATCCCTTTGGAGAGAGTTGGGCCATTTTTTGTTTTCTTCTCTCTGGCTGCGATTCTTACACGTATCTTTTTTGGAGATCTTTCTGACAGATATGGAAGAAAAAAGATAATTTTCCCTGCTGCCTGTATCATTGGTTTCAATCTTTTTTTGGTTTCTCAGGTCCATTCCTTTTGGATGTTTATATTAACAGGATTTATCGGAGGGCTTGGGCAGGGGCTTCTTTTTCCTGCGCTAAGCACCTACGTTATTGATGTTTTTGGAAGAGAAAATAAAGGCTTTGCCCTGAGTCTTTATCTAACTTTTTTTGATGTTGGAATGGGAGTTGGAGCAGTATTTTTCGGATGGATTTCAGACTATTATGGATATAGAACAATGTATCTGACTGCCGGTGCGATTTTCTTACTTGTGAGTCTGCTCTTCTTATGGAAAGCGCCGTCTCCAAACGTTGTGCAAAACGAATGAAAGGTTTTACTGATTCCTTCGGATTCGTTCAAATCCTGAGATACTGAGAAATTCTATGGTTTCTTCCTTTTCAATCTCGTCAAAAAGTAGATTTAATCCCAATACATCACTTGAGATATGACCGGCTATGACCACGTTCAAATGAGCATTTTTGGCGTTCTCAAGGTGTTCTTCACTAAAATGCATACCAACCAGAGTGCTGATGCCGCTTTGTGCACATTTTTCGAAGATTTCTTTAGAGCCCTCTGTCCCCCCAGTCATATCAACATAGACTTTTCCACATTTGTTGTTTTCTGTGCCGCTGACGATTTTTGGTGGTGCCTGTAATTTGGCCGCTTTTTTGTATTCAGGAATACTCCTTAGCTTATCAATTAAATCTTTGAGCTTATAAGGTTTTTCTTTTTCGAACAATTTCTTGAGATAATTCGTAACACAATTATCAGCAGGTGTATGAATACACATCATCGGGATTCCCAGGATTTTTGCCACATCGACAGAACGGCTGTGATTGACAGGCATAAGTCTCCGCTCTATTTCGCCTATTCTTTTTTCCATAAGTTGTTCAGCTACACTCAGTGTAATGCCGTAGGATGCCAGAAGGTCTGATTGAAGTTTCATGACCTCATAAAGTCGAGCAAGAGCAATGCCTTCAGGGTGATGAGCTATTATGAGGTCAATGTTTTTGCCCTGGGTTTTGTTTAGAAGGTGAGTGAGGAGAATCTCTCCAGCTTCCATATCTATTCCAACGATAACTTTCTTGATGTCCGTGTTTAAATCTCCGTTCAAAATTCGTGTGTCTGCATAAGGATTAAATAGTTTGTCTTTATCATAGAATTCCTGTTCGTCTTCCTTAAGCTTGCCGAAGTTCTCCTTTTCTTCTATGAGGATTTTTTCTATTTCTTTCTTATCCCTTAGGTCATTGTTGATTCCGATTTGTATTGCCTTTTTGTATAATTGTTCAAGTTTCATTTGTATTCTCCTTGCTTCCCTTCAAATATCTAAACATTCAAGAATAGACTTTTTAATACTATTACAAATGAATCAAAAAAAACAGGCCTTTTCTTTTGTGAAAAATTTGGGATAAACCCCAACATACAATACATCAAGGTTTAAATCGTAGCAATTTCTTGAAAATAAACAGCGCAATTTTAAATTTTAAATCCTTATAAAAGAGTGCACTTTTAATTCTTAAATGACAATTTAATCGAATGATATTGATAGAATTTATGGATTATGATAATAAGAAATAAAGCTATACAGGTATATTCAGGAATTAGATGGAAAGTCTACTTGTTGTGGATGAAACAATCGGTAACGATAAAAAACAACTGCCTGGAGTTTTAATAATTCCCTTCCATGCTTATAATCTACCTCAACTGTCACTACCAGAACTTTATAACTTTCTTGAAGCAACGAAAAAGAAAAATCTGCCAACAACTGGTGCTTTAAGCGCAAGAAAAATTTTTCATATGATAAAAGAAAAAAGAAAACCAGAACAGGAAGTTTTATTTATTGGATTGGCCAGAGAATTAAGCAAGATGACAGAAGCATTTGAAGAAGCTGCAGAGATGCTTCGCAGAGAAAAAATCAATGCAAAAGTTTTTGACTGTGGTCAGGCGTTTGCTTCGGTCAAATTTTTTGTAGAGGCCGCATTAAAAACCAAAGGAAATTTAGATGAAATAATAGATAAATTAGAAAAAAAGAAACAGGATATAATCTTATTTGGGATACCAAATCTTAAGTATGTCTCAAGAATAGGAAGGATAAAAGGAATAAAGAATATAGGAACAAAACTTTTAGATTTTTTAGGATTTATTCCTATTTTTTCCCTTGAGGAAGGCCAAATAAAAAAATTAAAGATATGTAACAAGAATAATGTGGCAAATAATCTATTTGAATTACTTAAAGCGAGAGTTGGGTATAAAGAAAATTTCAAGGTTAATTTCTTGTACGGTTTAGAAAATGAAATAACAAAAAAAATAAAGGAAAAGCTTAAAGAAGAATCTTTCGACTATACAGAGTCCAGAATAACTAAGGTAGTTGCAATAAATGCTGGGCCTCAAACAATAGGATTTGCGTTAGAAAGAGAAGGTTATGAGTCTATTGATGGAGAGATATTGATAAATGCATTGCAGAGATTTTATGAGAAGATAAAAAAGCAAAGAGGAATATTGAATTTATTGAATTTATTTCCAGTGATTGACAGTGATACAGGGAATAATCTTGAAAAGACTATAAGACCTCTGAAAAAGCTGGAAAACAAAAACCTGAGAGAACTATTAGAAAATATAAGTGAATTAACTGATGAGAATGCAAGTGGCTATTCAGGAACATGTATGAATGCCTTTTTCTATGGGTTGTTTGTCGGACATGAGAAATCTAATGGAATAGAGAGACTTACTAAAAAAACCTTAATTTCAATGTTAAAAGAAGCAAAAGAACATGCATATTTGTCGTTTATAAAGGTGCAACCTGTAGAAGGGACAATACTTACAGTAATAAGAAAGACATATGAAGCCTTTAAAGAAACCAAGGAGCAAAAAATAGAGAGAATTTTTGTCGAAGCATACAGAAGATGTGTTAATGAATTGATTCATCCAGGGGTAAGACCTGAAATTTTACGGAAAAAAAATATTGTTGATAGCGGTGCTCTTGGCTTTTCTTCTTTTTTGGAAGCATTTGTTGAAGTTTTAGGTAGAGAAAGGGAAATAAAAGAAGTAAAGAAGAAACTGCAGAATACGATAAAAAGACAAAGAATGCATCTTTATTATAAACCAAAAGAAGCAAGGACAAAGGGCTTCTGCTTGGAATTAAAAGTTGAATCAAAAAAATTACCAGAGTTGATTGATAAACTTCATGTTGGGGAAATTATAATATCACATAAAAAGAATTACTCATTAGTTCATTTACATATACTTCCTGAGGAAAGAGAAAGAATTGTTTCCATTGTTAGAAATTATGGTTTAATAGATGAAACTCCATTATCCCAGCCATGGTATTTATTATTTAAAAATCAAGCATTAATGG
>JACUUK010000069.1 GCA_014859315.1 Candidatus Aminicenantota bacterium | reverse complement strand
CACCCAATAAATTTTTTATTTAAGTCGATTTTCGGTGTGGAATTTTAGCTTAACTTATTGATAATAGATAAATTCTTGAGACCGCCAATCATCCCAAACTCTTCAATCCCCTTGGTTAAATTTGTAGAAAATTTTAATAATGCTATGATGGTGAGAGAAAACACTGATTATAGAACTTGTTTTTCTAAATCAGGAGCTAAATTAGTCTTGGAAAAAGCTGAAGAATTTTTGAGTAAAGCGAGAGACTTTACACCTTCCTTTAAATAGCGCTTACAAATTTCTTCTGCTTTCACGAAAAGAAACGAGAACGCCTGTCAACACTACAATTAGCATTAGTTTCTCAGCTTTGGTATATTTGGATAAGGAAGAAATCTAAAATTTTATTGTCTAAAGAAATAAAAACAGAAGGACAGTACTTCGGCATTGCTTTAATAATTCGAGGAGAGAGCTTAATGTTTCATAAAAATAATCTACTCATATCAACAGGCATCTTTTTCATGCTGTTTTTGTATGTTCCTCACGTTTTAAGTCAGGATCATGCGAAAATTATCCATATATCCCGTATCGAAAGTCCTCCGAAAATAGACGGCCTTATTGAAGACAGCTGTTGGAAGAATATTCAACCTGTCTCTGGATTTTTCCAGTATGATCCTATCAATGGAGAAAAGGCCTCGGAAGAAACGTTTGTCTGGGCAGCTTATGACCAAAAAAACATATATTTTGCCTTCCTGGTGAAAGACACTCATCCGGAAAGGATTTGGGCAGAGCTTACTCCACGCAATGATTACGAGAATAATGATTCGATCACAGTGATCCTGGATACATACAATGATAAGAGGACGAGCATTAGTTTTACCGTAAATCCAAAAGGAGTCCAAAAAAATTCCATGGAAACAATATGGAAATCCGGTGCCGTTATCCGCAGTGACGGATGGACCGCCGAGATGGCCATTCCTTTCAAATCCTTAAGATTTTCGTCGAAGGAAAACCAGGTCTGGGGGATAAACTTTGAACGTTATATTCACCGTTTTAATGAAAAAGACTACTGGACGGACGTAGACAGAGACAAGCCTCTGCTTCAGCAGATGGGAGAGCTGAGCGGACTGTCCGGAATACGCCCCGGATACAATCTCGAATTCTTTCCTTATGCAGGATTCAGGTCTTCGCGGTGGGACGGAGCGAAGGATGACAAGATGGCGGCAGGCCTGGATGTCAAGTACGGGATTCTACCGAATCTCATTCTTGATATGACAGCAAGCCCTGATTTCAGTGAAGTGGAATCCGATCCGTTTATATACCAGCTCTCCCCTTATGAAAATTATTTCAGTGAAAACCGTCCGTTTTTTACAGAAGGCAGTCAGTATTTCCGATTATCCACTGAACGCGGATTCTTTTGGAGACCAGATTACAATTTATTCTATTCAAGACGCATCAGCAGTCCGAGAATTGCTGCAAAGATTTCTGGAAAAACCGGTGGATATTCTTTTGGGGTGTTGGGAGCGATAAACGAAGAGGAGGAAGGAGATACTATGTTTAGCGTTGTTCGGATACAGAAAGATATCTTCAAGAATTCCCAGGTCGGTATCTACTACGCAGGGATGAATACTTCCGAAGAATACAACCGGAATTTCGCGGTAGACTACAACTTTAATTTTAAAGACATTTATTATCTCCGGGGCATGAGTGCGTTTTCTTTTAACAACGATACAAAAAACAAAAACAACGGCATGCATATCCTCCAGTTTGAAAGAGAGCCTGACGCTGGATTGCAACTGGGTTTAAACTTCCAGAGAATCGAAGCAGACGTGAAAGTAAGAACCGGGTATATCAATAAAATAGATGTTCAATCCACTGAACTGGGAACGGGATATGCCTGGAGGTTCAACCGGGGAAAGGTCAAACGCTTTAGCTTGGATCTAGGGGGGAATCTTGAGCAGGATTCTCATGGTCATTTGACCGGCAATTCATTTGATTTAAGATTCTGGACAGAGTTCTTTTCACGGCTCACTATCCATGGGGGAATCGATGTAGGGAAAAGCAAATATCAGGTGTATGACGAGAATGACAAATTGGCCTGGACAAAAGATTTTATTAACACCTATGGAGGAGATTTAGATTTTCATTGGGAACGCGGCGGATTTTTAAAAAAGGTCAGTCTCGAAGGAGTATGGGGAAAAAGAGGAATCTATAGCGAGGACTTTACTGGGGTGGAACCCGGGTTCCAGACAAGCATGGAAGCCTCGCTGACACTGCGGCCGCGCAGCAACTTTGAATGGTCTTTGAGCAGTGACTGGATACGGCAGGTCATAGATCGAACTGGAGAAAAGGTCTTTGATGGATTAACGTACGCAACATCCTTGCACTTCCAGATAACGCGCAGCCTGTTCCTGAGTACTCGACTTAAAGGGGAAACCCGGGAAGACCAGTATAATCTGGATTTTCTGGTCGGGTATTATTTCGGGGCTGGAAACATTATCCAACTCAGCTATAAAAAAAACGCGAAAACAGAGGTCTTATTGAGAGAGGGAGGATACTCAATAACATTAAAAATATCATATCTATTAAGAATTTAAAAATTACTTAGGCCCCCAATCCCTACACTGTTCAACTCCACAATGACCTCAATCCTCCAATGAGAATGAATGCTTCAGAGATTATTATTTATGAAGTCTTATCAATAGCCTTCCAGGCAAAGAAATTGATCTCACTATGCATTTTGTTCTCTATCTCCTCGCTAGTGTTTTCAATTGTAGTTTTTAAAAGTAAGAAGACAATGTGTCACTAAGGTAATGAGCGAGTACAACCTATTGACAAAAAGCGCTTAATCAATTAGTCTATTAATGGAGCAAGAAAAATGAATACAGCAACCATTCGCATCCCTGATGATAAGAAAAATATTCTTAAGGCCATCTCTAGTATGGAAAATAAAAAATTGAATGAAGTAGTTGTAGAGTTGATAGACGAGTATATTGAGAGGCATAAAGAGACCCTGGAGCTGCTTTCTATACCAGGTTTATACGAAAGGCTAATGAGTTCATCCCGAGAGTTCAAGAAAAGTCGAGGAGCAACCATAAAAAATGCAAAAAAAGAGTTGGAACGTTGAACTCTCCAAATATGCCCTTAAACATCTAAAGAAATTAGGAAAGAAAACATACCAGGGAATCCTCAACACTCTTGAAGAGCTTGAGAGATTGGAAAATCCCCTCCTTCATAAAGATGTTAGACCTTTGCTTGGAAAACTCAGGGGATTTTATAGACTCAGAGTAAGAAATTATAGGATTATTTTTGATATAGACAAGAAAAATAAACGGATATGTGTCCACATCATCGTATCCAGAGAAGGCGCTTATTAATCGCTGTCCCTGGTGCATCATCATAGAAGTTTTAATGAATAAATCATGTTCGAGCACACCACGAACCATGAAAACGACCCATTTTCTAAGCAATAATTTCGGTCTTCTTCCCCTCTTGCTTCCCACATTAAGTATAACTAATGGTAATAATAAGTTAAGTGCTTTATAACTTCTCTGAAGTAGAATTCACTCTTTGTTTTCAAGCCAGCGATAACCTGATCTTGCAAGATAAACTCCGACAAGAATAATGAGTGCCCCACCCGCCTGAAGAACAGTAATTCTTTCCCCAAGAGAAAAATAAGCAAACACTACTGTTAAAACCGGTACCAGATTATCATAAATGGCTGTTCTGCTGTTTCCCACCCTCTTTACAGAGGCATACCAGATCACATAGCAAATAGCCAGAGCAAAAACCCCAGAATAAAATAAACCTGCCCATGCCTGGAAAGACACTTTTCCAAAGGAAATCTCCCGGACATCCTTGAGACAAAATGGAATATAAAACACAGTGCCTATGGACATTGTTAGAGAAGTCAGTTTAAGCGGCGAAATTTTCTCCAGCAAGGGCTTAGAAAAAACAGTATAAACAGCCCAAAAAAGGATTCCTGAAAAAATCATCAAATCCCCCTGGATATTCTTCAAGGAGAATTGAAAATTTCCGGATTGTTTCGTAACAACAAAATAGAACCCCACAAAAGAAATCAAAATTCCTGCCCAGGCAGCATAATTCAATTTTTCGTGCCTAACTGAAGAACTAAGCATTGCAATGAAAACAGGGCTCATGGCAATAATAATAGATGAATTGGATGCTGTGGTCAGATTAATCCCGTGGATAAAAAGCATCTGATATACAGTATTTCCGCATAGGCCAAGAATACAAAGCATCAAAAGATCTTTTTTGCTCACCAAAAACCCTTCGCCGCTTATAAACAAAAATAGAAGCAGGATGCCTGAGGCAAAAACCAATCGTATTCCATTAAATCCAAGGGGCGTAAATTCACGGAGGGCAATTTTTATAACAGAGAAGTTAATTGCCCAGAATATTACACCAAGAAGCATAAAAATGTCTGTTGTGCCAAATTTTTTATGTATTTCCATTTGTATTTTCAAAAATATTGGATAAGTAAAAAGGTTTCAACAGAAAGAACATTATAGAAGATGAGTGAATAAATAAAAAGATTATATTAACACAAGGCCAAAATCTATTTAGCGCCTTTCTTTGGACGGGGATAATGGGCTTCTATAACAGACTTCATGCCACCTCTTGGATTGAAGTCACCAGCGACAGAAGCTCTCACGGGCTTACAGGCAGCCACAATATCTTCAAGGATTCGGTTTACAGCGTTCTCATAAAAAATCCCCAGGTTTCTGTATTCCAATATGTACATTTTTAGAGACTTGAGTTCTAAACAATATTTGTCCGGCACATATCTGATTGTAATTGCCCCAAAATCAGGGAGCCCTGTTTTAGGGCAAACAGATGTGAATTCAGGAATTTCTATCTTGATTTCATACCCAGGAAATTGATTGGGAAAAGTATCGATTGCAGGAAGTTTATCTTTTAATCCTGCTTCAGCTTCCTTTCGTGTATAATCAGGCATTACATATGTTCCTTTTTTTATGAAGTATAAAACAACCATACAAAAAAAAGCAAATTTGTTTCCATTCCTATATATACATCCAACCATCGCCTGAAGAAGAATTGCAAACATTTCTCTTCCATGCTAATCTTTTCTGTCTTTGATTTTATCCTTATGGTGGTACTATGATACAATCTATCTTTAATAAATTTTAGTGTTCAACACATTTTAGGAGGAATAGTTTGAAAGATTCGAAAATCAAAAGCCCTTATACAAGCGTTATCCATGCTGGGCAACATCCTGATCCTGCTTTCGGAAGCGTTTCTGTTCCAATTTATCAAACATCAACATTTGCATTCGAAAATGCAGAGCAAGGAGCTGCGCGATTTTCAGGAGAAGAAAAGGGATACATCTATACTCGAATAGGTAATCCCACTATAAAAGCCCTTGAAGACAACATCGCTTTCCTTGAAGACGGATATGCTGGAATAGCTACAGCTTCAGGGATGGCTGCAATTACGACCGTTATCACAGCTCTGTGTGACAAAAAATCCCACATCATAAGCACTGCATCCATTTACGGTGCAACCCGCGTTGTCATTGATAGTGTTTTCTCAAAGTTTGGTATTGAAACAGACTATACCGATACATCCGACATCAAAAACATTGAAAGATGCATAAAGCCAAACACAAAACTCTTATTCATCGAAACACCGGCCAACCCAACGATGGCCTTAACTGACATCGAAGCATGTGCAAAAGTAGCTAAAGAAAAAAACATAATCCTTGTGGTTGATAATACATTTGCCTCTCCCATTATTCAAAACCCTCTAAACCTTGGAGCAGACATCGTCCTTCACAGCGTGACAAAATTCATCAACGGTCATAGCGATGTTGTCGGCGGCATCATTGTCCCTAAAAACAGAGATTTATTTGAGCAGATACATAAAGTGATGACTTTAATAGGCGGCAACATGGATCCTCATCAAGCATGGCTCGTGTTAAGAGGGGTAAAGACATTGGCTTTGAGAGTGGAAAAAAGCCAGGACAATGCCATGAAATTAGCCCGATTCTTAGAGAATCATCCAAAAGTCAAGTGGGTCGTTTATCCTGGATTAGAAAGCCATCCTCAACACGCTTTAGCCAAGAAACAAATGAATGGATCAGGCGCCATCATGTGTTTTGGGCTTAAAGGGGGCTTTGAAGCAGGACACCAAATGATAAATTCTGTCAAGCTCTGTACATTAGCCGTTTCTCTCGGTGGCATCGAAAGTCTGATTCAACATCCAGCAAGCATGACTCATGCGAAAGTCTCCAAAGAAGACAAGGAAAAATCAGGCATTACCGATGACTTAGTTCGCATCTCTGTAGGCTGCGAAGGATATGAGGATCTGGAAGAGGATTTAGCTCAGGCATTAAATAAAGTCCAATAAAATATTTGTGAATATTCACAAATAAAAAGAAATCAATATTGATGGAGACTAAACATGAAAGAATGCAATGTTAAAAACAACACGCAGAACTGCAACTGCACATGGGAACCATGCAGCCGCAAAGGAGTGTGCTGCGAATGCCTTCAGTACCACTGGAGCAGGGATGAATTACCTGCATGTTTCTTCCCAGATGATGTTGAAAAAACCTATGACCGCTCTCTGAGAAGGTTTATAGACATCTACAAAGACAGAGTCTGATTAAAGTTCCATGAATCCTCAGCAAAAAAGCAATCCCCGCGGCAATACCTACGGCCCTGTGCCTTCCAGGCGTTTGGGCTTTTCTTTGGGCATTGACATCATTCCTTGCAAAACATGCACATTTAACTGTATTTACTGTCAATTGGGCCCAACCGAAAAAACAACAATCCAAAGGCGGTCTTACTATTCATGCTCAGAAATCCTCTCCCAGCTAAAAAGTATTCTTTCCTCAGGACAACGCATCGATTACATCACATTTTCAGGTTCAGGTGAACCCACATTAAATTCAATCCTTGGAAAGCTTATCCGTGAAATCAAAAAAACAACCACTATCCCTGTAGCAGTCCTTACTAACAGTTCTTTAATCAGCCGTAAGAGTGTCAGGGAGGCTTTGAATGCAGCCGACTTGGTTGTTCCTTCCCTGGATGCCGCCACACAAGATGTTTTTCTGCTGGTGAACAGGCCTCATTCTTCACTTAAAGCTCAAAAAATCATTCAAGGCCTCATAGATTTTCGGAACGAATTCCAAGGCGCCATCTGGCTTGAAGTCATGCTGGTCAAAGGAATAAATGACACCCCTTCACATATTCAGAAGCTCATGGAAGCAATCGCAGAGATAAAACCCGAAAAAGTACAGTTAAACACAGTAATTCGCCCCCCTGCAGAAAAATTTGCCCTCCAGCTAAGCATGAAAGAATTAGAGCGCATAAAAAACATAATTGGTCCAAACTGTGAAATCATCGCGGAATTCGTTACGAAAACCCAAACTCCCTTATCTAAAGACCTGGGAGAAGCTATTTTTTCAATGATCAGGAGAAGGCCGATAACTCTTTCCGATGTCTCTTCGTCCTTGGGAAGAAACCCAAACGAGATTCTGAAATGCCTGGATTCTTTATTAAAGGAAAATAAAATAAAGCAAGTCAGGCATAAAGAATCAATATATTACGAGCCAAAATGACTCTTTTCATTTTATCGCAATTGTGGTAACTATATGTTTTGTCAGTATTAAATATAAATTTTAAGATAAACATGTTTATTTTTATAAAAGGCGAATTTATTTTAAAATTTCCTTCTTCAACTCAATCATATAGGAACTCAAAACAAAAATGCCTCCATGTATAGCATTCATACATGAGTATATAATATAAATAATTCAAAAAAGGAGAATTCATGTTTGATAATACGTATTTTCCTAAAGCAAAAAAATTTTGGCAAAGCGGAAAAATGTACGAATGGTCACAGCCCACCATCCACTCGATGACTCACGCGCTTCATTACGGGACTTCTGTTTTTGAAGGAATTCGGGCTTATAAGACATCCCGAGACCCTGCAGTATTTCGACTTAAAGAGCATTTAGACCGACTTTTCCATTCCGCATCTATTTTAAGAATGACCGTCCCATACACAAAAGAAGAAATTACTGAATCCATAAAACTTGTGGTAAAAGAAAATAAGCTGGATTCTGCCTACATCCGCCCTCTCCTTTTCTATTCCTATGGAAACCTTGGCCTTTTGCCAAAAGCTTCCCCTGTAGAATTAAGCATCGGTGCCTGGGAATGGGGTGCTTATTTGGGCGAGAAAGCTGAAAAAGGCGTACACGCCTGCATTGTTCCATGGAGGAGGATTCATCGTTCACAGTTCAATATGACTGCCAAGCTGGGAGGTGTGTATGTCCAATCCGCAATCTCCGGAATGGAAGCACGAAGCAAGGGATTCGATGAAGCCATTTTCCTCAATATCGAGGGAAGGGTTGCGGAAGGCCCTGGAGAAAATATTTTCATTATCAAAAACGGTATTCTCAAAACCAATAACAACGCTGAATCTATCCTCGAGGGAATCACGCGCTCGAGCTTGCTTGAAATCGCCAAAAACATCGGAATAGAGACAGCCGTTGGCCCGATAGAAAAAGAGGAGCTTTTCAATGCAGACGAGGCATTTTTCTGTGGGACAGCAGTTGAAATTTCCTCAATTGTGAGGGTTACCGATGCTTCTGACCCAAACTCTCCTGAAAAAGAATATTCGATAGGGAATGGGGAATTCGGCGCTATGACAAAAAAAATCAAACAAACTTATCTTGGAGTTGTCACAGGAAATCTTTCCCAGTATGAAAACTGGCTTACTTTTGTATTTGATTGAAGGCATCTATAATTATAATTTTTAGTAAATTATAAATTAGTTAGGAGCTTTTAATTATTTAGAGAAAAATTGTCAATAAATTCTTTTTAAATCGTAAAGGAGGTTAACTCGATGACGAAAGGCATTTCCTCTTTTTTGTGTCTATGCCTTCTTCTTTGCTTCCCATTGATGCTTCACAGTTCCAAGCTCTTTCCTTATGATTACAAGATTGAAGAGTTAGAAAACGGGCTGAAAGTAGTTTCCATCCCACTCAATAATCCTCACATCATCTCTTACTACACAATTGTTCGGTCTGGTTCCCGAAACGAAATCGAACCAGGCAAATCTGGTTTTGCACATTTTTTCGAGCACATGATGTTTAAAGGGACTAAAAACGTTCCTCGTGAAGCATACGATGATTTCTTGACTACGCTCGGAGCAGGAACCAACGGGTATACTACAGACGATTACACCTGCTATTTCGTTGTTTTTGCAGGAAAGGAAAATCTGGAAACTGTGGTCAAAACCGAAGCCGACAGATTCATCAATCTTTACTTTGACGAAGAGATGTTGAAAACCGAAGCACCTGTTATCGAAGGAGAGTATTACGCGAGTGTTTCAAACCCAAGCAGAAGGCTTTATGAACTCCTGAGAAACACGGCTTTTGAAAAACATTCGTACAGGCACACAACCCTGGGATATCTCGAAGACATCCTTGACATGCCGAATCAATTCGAATACAGCCAGCTTTACAAAAAGCGATTCTACGCTCCTGACAACAGCATCCTTCTTGTTGCAGGAGACTTTGACCACGATAAATTGGTGGAATATGTCCGTAAATACTACAGCCCTTGGGAAAAATCCAACTATTCTCTGATCACCCCTAATGAACCTTCTCAAACAAAGGCAAAAAGGGCTCATTA
>JACUUK010000068.1 GCA_014859315.1 Candidatus Aminicenantota bacterium | reverse complement strand
ATATTTAAAACTAAAAAGGAGGAATTATGAAGAAAAACAATATTTCGGGTATTTCATGGGTAGTGATTATTTTAACAATGTTAATTTTCAGCAGTCCTACAATCTCGGCCGAGAATGCTGTTACCACAAAAGACCTTGATATCTTCACCTGGCGTCATGTAGGGCCATTTACATTTTCAGGAAGAATAACGGATTTTGCAGTACCGCGCGGACAGAGCCAGATGTATTATGTCGCTACTGCAAGCGGAGGAATCTGGAAGACAGAAGACGGAGGCATCCATTTTAAGCCCATCTTTGACAAATATGGAAATATAAGCATGGGGTATATTGATGTGGCCCCATCAAATTCTGATATCCTCTATGCCGGTACAGGAGAAGCAATGCATGCACGTTCGAGTGCCCACGGAAATGGAATGTGGAAATCCACAAATGGTGGAAAAACCTGGACCCATATCGGTCTGGAAGAAAGTTATTTTATACCCAGGATTGGTATTGACCATAAAAATCCGGATATAGTATACGTGGCTGCCGAGGGAAAACTTTATGACAACAAAATGGACTGCCAGCGCGGCCTGTACAAGACTGTGGATGGAGGGAAGACATGGGAGAGAGTGCTCGATTTGAAAGATAGAGGAGTAGGAGATTTTGTTTTCGATCCAAACAATTCAGATATCATAATTGCAGTAGCTTACAAAACATACAGAAGAACATGGACATATATCGACCGTCAGGAAAATAATCACCTTTACAAATCCATTGACGGCGGAAACACATGGAAGAAATTGACAAATGGGCTTCCCTTAAATATCAAAAGCGGATGGAATGGGCTCTCAATCTATGAGAAAAACCCGAATATCGTTTATGCCCGCATAGACGAAGAAGTCAACGTGGGCTTAAGCGAAAGTGAAGGCGCTGCAACATTCAGAGAGGGCAGGGTTTTTAAAGATGGATATTATTTCAACAAATTAAAAACATTTAAAATCCATCCTGAAATAAAAAAGCTTGTGAAATTTGAAGCAATCAAAGCAAAAGACGAAAAGGAACTTGTCGAGAAATTAAATAAGCTGATAGTAGACACTAAATTTCAAGAAAAATTGGGAATTGACCTGAAGGCCTTCAACACTACATCAAGAAAAATCTATAAAAAAAATAAAGATATCATCCAGAGCATCGATGAGATTGAGAAAACATTAAAAAGAGAAGAAGAAAAGCCGGACCTTTACAAAGATATAAACAACCTCGTTCTTGCACTGCTTTTTACAGATTCTGAAGGGATCGAGATTGCAGACAATGTTTTCACTATAAAAGATGTTGATAAAGTCCATATTAATCCTGCATTCAAATCTCTCGTAAAATTTGATTCTAAAAAAATCAAAGATGAAAAAGAGCTTGCGGAAAAAGCGAATAGTCTTATCAATGATGAAGCACTTGTCATAAAACTCGGCATTAATCTCAATCAATTCACCACAGAGGCAAAAAAGGCTTATAAAGATAAAGAAGAAATAATGACCAGGATTAAAGACGCCAAGGATAAAATCGAGGAATTTGAAGCAACTAAAGGAAGGTATCAAACAATAAACAGGTACATCCTTCAGGTAATATATGACGATGCTCTAATAATAATGGAGCCAGTGAAAAAATCAGGAGTCATATACCGTTCTGAAGACCAGGGCGAATCCTGGAAAAGAATGACAGAATACAAACTCGTAGGAGGAAGCGCAAATGTGAATGACATAGAGGCAGGCTATGCGGGAAGAATCGTTGTAGATCCCAACAATGATAAAATCCTTTATTGTGTTGAGACTATTGTCAAGATTTCTAATGATGGCGGAAAAACATTCGAAAATGCCCCATGGGCAGGACGCAACAAGTGCCATGTTGATACACGAGGCCTGTGGATAGACCCTTTAAATTCCAATCATATTCTAAACGGCAACGACGGTGGAGTCAGCGAAACCTGGGACGGAGGAAAACACTGGTCCCAGAAAGAGACAATCTCTGCCCAGCAGTTTTATGATATATCCGTAGATAATGAAATACCATACAATGTAATGGGTGGAACACAGGACAATGGATGCTGGATTGGGCCGTCACGGAACAGGAACAGTTATGGTGTCTTTCCTGCAGATTGGACATATCTTCCCAGTGGAGATGGTTATTACGTTTTGAGGGATTGGTGGAATCCAGAATATATCTATTATGAGAGCCAGTTCGGCCGATCAAGCCGAATGAATCTCAAAACTGGTGAAATAATCAGTCTTTCAAAAAGGAATGCTGACGAAGAGAGAGCTGCCGGCAAAGCCCCTCAAAGATATCAATGGGATTCTCCTGTTGTGCTTTCTCCGCATAATCCTGGTATTGTCTACGTATGTTCCCAGCATGTGCATATGTCAAGAAGCCGAGGAGATAAAGATACTTTTATTACAATAAGTCCTGACTTAAGCAAGAACAATAAAGAGAGGATAAAACTTTCTAAAGAGACAAATCTCCAGTATGCAACTATTTACACATTTGCAGAATCCTCTGTTAAACCCGGAGTATACTGGGCAGGCACAGATGATGGGAACCTACAGCTGAGCACGGACGGCGGAAACACCTGGAATAATATCACTGCAAACTTTTATGATAAAAATGGAAAGTTAAAGAAACAAATTAAAGGCGCGATAATTCCTTATGACCGCTGGGTCACAAAAGTAGAACCATCCTCACATGACTTAAATACATGTTATGTCACTTATTCAGGCTATAGAACACATAATGAAGACAACTCTTACATCTATGTAACACACGACATGGGCAAAACATGGGGAGATTTAAGCTGCGGAATGATGAATCCAGTCAGAGATATAGAAGAAGATCCTGACAATCCGGATATTCTCTACCTTGCTACAGACTACGGCTTGTTCATTACAATCGATAAAGGGAAAAACTGGACCGAGATGTCCTCATCTGCTCCTGATGTCTTGATCATGGACCTTGATATCCAGAAGAGAGAACGAGACCTTGCCATAGGTACATATGGAAGAGGAATTTACATTGCCGATATCTATCCATTCAAAGAGTTCAAGGAAGAAATCTTTGCGAAAGATGCATACCTTTTTGATATCCAGAGAACAATCAAATGGAACATGTTAGAGAGAAGAGGCCAGTCATACGGCGAATTTGCAAGGGTTCAAAACCCACCCATTGAGTCTGTGATTTACTACTATCTTAAAGAAGCAGCCAAATCAGTTAGAGTTCTTATCAAAGACTTAGAAGGAAAAGAAATTCAGAATATTAAAGGTGATGCTGGTAAAGGAATCCATAAAGCTTCCTGGAATTTAAGGGAAAAAGCAGAAACCCCAGGTCAGGGGCAAAGGTACAGAAGATCCGCACCAATGATCGATCCGGGAGTATATAAAGTCTCACTCGTTGTCGATGAAAAGGAAGTAATGACAAAGAAGCTTACAGTTGTTCAGGACCCAATGCTTAACTAAACATTCCACATTCCGAGGACACTATACTCAACTCCTCATGAAATGTGATAAAAAATAAGCTTTAGTTGATTTTTTCTTTTGTATTATTTATCATAATATGTAAATTTCTTAAGTTTTTATTCCTAAAAACAAGGCATAAGTGAAAGAAAAATGATTACTTTAATAGAAGCTCCATATGATAAAAAATTGAAAATAGTAGAAATTGTTGGTGGACATGGTATTCACCGCAGGCTATTGGCGTTAGGGTTTCATAAAGACAATATAGTTGTATTGGACTCCCGGAGTATTTTAGGGGGGCCTGTTATTGTAAGGCAGTTGGCTTCGGATACATCCGTAGCCCTTGGGCAGGGAGTTGCTCGAAAAATTATGGTTGAAATTGTTGACGAAAAAAAATAATTATCCAGATATTGTTTTTATTGGACAGCCCAATTGTGGAAAGAGCACTCTCTTTAATGCCATTGCCGGACTTAAGGCAGAAACATCAAACTTTCCTGGAACAACAGTAAAGCATACCCACAGCAAGGTGAATGTTTCTGGTAGAATTCTTAATATCATTGACCTTCCTGGAACATATTCCTTGAATCCATCCGATGAGGCAGAGAAAGTTGCTTTGACCCATCTATTTCTTGAAAAGCCAGATTTAATCATAAATGTGGTTGATTCATCCGTCTTGGGAAGAAGTCTGGATTTAACCTTGGAGATTATTGAGATGGGATGCCCGATGATTGTTGCTTTAAACATGGTGGACCTGGCCGAGAAAAAGGGGGTGCTCACACATGTAAAGAAACTGGAGAAGCTTCTGGGTGTTCCAGTTGTGCCGACTATTGCTACTCATGGTCGGGGTGTCAAGGAATTGCTCGAGGCTGCCTTGGATTATCTTGATAATTGCTGTGCTCCTTCTTCTATTCGATGGTCAAGAGATGTTGAAGAGAAGGTGAAAGAATTAGAAAAAGCCATTCCAGATGATTTTTCCATAGTTGCCAATAAAAGATTTACAGCCGTAAAAATGATTGAGATGGAGAAGAGCTATTTTACTCAAATGCTCGAAGAAATAAACCCTACATTGAAAAAAAATCTTGACCTGATAAGAGAAGATCTCGAAAAGATGCATAATGCTCCTGCCTATGAAGTGATTGCAGCAGAAAGGCATCACCTTGCGCTCAAAATATTTGAAGAAACCAGCCAGGTGAAAAGAGGAGCAAAGTTAGGAATCTTGGAAAAAATCGATGATGTTATTATGCATCCCTTTCTTGGATATATCATCCTTATTGCTGTTTTTTTTAGCTTTTTCTTTGCCATATTTAAAATCGGAGGGCCTCTGGAGGAATTGCTTCTGAGCCCGTTGAGTCATTTTCGCCAATTTCTTTCTATTGAGCTTGGCTCCGGGGGCTTATACTATGTGGTTGACGGATTTGTTCAAGGTGTAGGAGGAGGAATCGCGATTGTTTTGCCTTATTTTATTCCCCTTCTTTTTCTTATGTCCCTGCTTGATGACATTGGCTATCTTGCCAGGGCAAGTTTTTTAATGGATACTTTTATGCATCGCATCGGCCTTCATGGAAAATCTGTATCTTCATTTATATTGGGGTTTGGGTGTAGTGTCCCGGCTATTGTTTCCACCCGAATACTTGAGTCAAGGAGAGATAGAATCATTACGGCTCTCTTGATTCCGTTCATTCCATGTTCGGCGCGTACAACTATTATTATGGCACTTGTGGCGTTTTATCTGGGGCCTCTCTGGGCATTGGGATTTTATATTTGTATTCTAATTATTTTGGGGGTATTGTCTCGGATTATTTCTCTTTTTTTTGAAACGCCTTCTCCTGGATTGATTCTGGAGATTCCTACATTAAAAATACCATCGTTGACCAACATCATGAAGAAAACTTATTTTCAACTTAAATCATTCATTCTGTTTGCCTGGCCTGTGCTCATTATTGGAAGTGTTATTTTAGGGTTAATGCAATTTTTTAATTTAGACCATGTGATAAACATCATTCTATCTCCATTGGTGGAAAAAGGGCTGGGACTTCCTCCTGATCTGGGCGTAACGCTTATTTTTGGATTTTTGCGAAAAGAGCTTTCTTTGATTATGATGCTTCAGTCCCTTGGCGTGGGCTACCAAGATTTGATGACAGTCATCACCCAACAGCAGTTGATTGTGTTTACTGTTTTTGTGAGCTTTTTTATTCCTTGCCTTTCAACAGTGGCTATCATGTGGAAAGAAATAGGGAAGCGAATAGCCATGATTTCTATTGGGCTGAATATCAGTGTGGCAATTATTCTTAGTCTTTTAGTAAGGCTGATTTTAGGGTTATAGACAAACTGTTACTGGCTGCTTTCGAGAATTACTATAGCTGTGGCATGTGTCGAAAGATGCGCCAGAGATACATGGGCTTTTTCAAAAGGGAGTGCTTCTTGGATGTCGATTTCCAGTTGGGGCTTTCCTGAAGGAAGATTAATAACGCCAATCTTTGTCCAGACCACTTTTCTTCCAAGGGCTTTAAAGAATGCTTCTTTTGCGGCGAATCGTGCAGCTAAATGCTGATATTGATTCTTTTTGCCTGAGCAATAACGAATTTCTTCGGGAGTAAATATCCGTTTAAAAAACCGTGGATTTTTCTCTGCCAATTTTTTTACCCGTTCGACTTCAATGATATCGATACCTATTCCTGTTATCATAAAACCTCTCTATTAACCTGAATTTTTCATAAAAATTACCGATACTTTTTTTATATAATAAATTATATCAAGATATTAAGCATAATTTTCTTGTAACCTGGTAAATCATTTTGTTTTTGGGGTTCTTAATTTTTTTAAAACTTCTTTAGCGGCGTTTTTCCCAATAAGTTGCGCCAATTTTTCTGAATCGGCCCTTTTTATGTCTTCTATACTTTCGAATGAAGTAAGAAGTTTGGCCTTTCTTTTATTCCCTATACCTGGAATTTCATCTAATATTGAGGAAAAGCTTTTCTTTGCCCGGCGCAAGCGGTGATAGGATAAAGCAAAACGGTGGGCTTCGTCTCTTACGTTCTGAATGAGTTTTAATGCAGGAGAGGTCCGCTCCAGGCAAATGCCATTTTTTTGTGAAGCAGTAAAGATTTTCTCCTCCTTTTTGGCTATAGAAATTAATGAAGCTTCCAGTGCTCCTATCTTGTCGAGGACTCTTTTTGCAGCATGCAATTGCCCTTTTCCTCCATCTACTAAAATGATGTCAGGGAGAGGATCCTGCTCTTTTTTAACCTTTGTGTAATGCCTCTGGATGACTTCCTTAAGACTTGCAACATCATTTGGCCCTTTTACCGTGGTAATTTTGAATTTTCTGTATTTGTTTTTTTTTGGTTTTCCGTCTTCAAAGACAACTAAAGACCCTACAGATTCTTCACCGCCAGTGTTGGAAATGTCAAATCCTTCTATCCGCCGAGGCAGATGGTCTAACTGGAGCAGGTTTTTCAATTCAATTAAGGAACTCAATTCATCTTGTTTTTTTTGGAGCAAAACCTGCGCGTTTTTATTCGCAAGGCCCACTAATTGTTTATTTTTC
This sequence comes from Candidatus Aminicenantota bacterium, assembly GCA_014859315.1. Taxonomy (GTDB): domain Bacteria; phylum Acidobacteriota; class Aminicenantia; order Aminicenantales; family Aminicenantaceae; genus Kmv29. Next base: position 3,097 of record JACUUK010000068.1, on the reverse strand, counting down.
CCCCTGCATGGGACAATTATTTCTATTTTTTTCGATTTTTTGGTTGATAAGTATTGAGATAAATTTGTGAGATTAGAAGGTTTTAAGGGCAGAAGAATTTTATCTGGAAAATCCGCCTGTTCCTTATAAAAACTTAATAGCCGGGCAGAAAGAATTTCTTCGTCTGGAATCGGTTTGTCTTCTTGAAAGAATAAGCTTTCAGACTCAATTACCTTTCCATGCCGCATGAAAAATACATAAATTGAAATACTGGATTGCTGTCGAGCAAACCCGATAATATCTATATTTTCAATTTTAGAAGAAATTATTTTTTGTTTTGACTTGATGTTTTCGATTGTCTGGATGAAATCTCTCCAATGGGCAGCCTGTTCAAATTCAAGGTTGTCAGCGGCTTTCTGCATTTTTTGTTTTAGAATCCGCGTCAGTTTTCCTGACTTCCCTTCGAGAAATAACACAGCATTAAGTATATTTTCATTATAGTCTTCCTGTGAAATGAAACCGACACAAGGGGCAGTGCAGAGTTTCATGTCATATTCTAAACAGGGGCGTTTTCTTTTGTGGGGAAGTGGATCTTGGCAGGAGCGTATCCCAAAGTATTTATTCAGCAGATGTATGATTTTACGTGCCTGATGTGCGGGGTGAAAAGGACCGAAGTATTTAGAGCCGTCTGATTCTATTTTTCTTGTGAGAGAAATGCTCGGAAAATCTTCTTGAACAGTCAATTTCAAGTATGGAAAACTTTTGTCGTCCTTGAGTCTGAGATTGAATTTTGGCTGGTATTTTCGGATGTAATTATTCTCGAGAAAAACTGCCTCTTTCTCGGAATCTGTTAAGATGTAGTCAATTATTTCTGTTTCTCGAAGAATATGTTTAATTTTTGAATCCGATGTTGGGAGAAAATACGATTTTACCCTGTTTCTTAATAAGCGCGCCTTCCCTATGTAAATGATGTTGTTTTCTCTATCTTTAAAAAAATAGATTCCAGGTTTTTCTGGAAGATTCTCGCATTGAGCTCGAAGTCTATTCAAGTGGGTACTAAGCAATTTCTAATTCCCCCTTTTTCAGTTTATTGAGCTCGTCTCTCAGTTTGGCAGCTCTTTCAAATTCTAAATTTTTTGCTGCCTCTTTCATGAGTCTTTCCAATGTTTCTATTCTTTTTTTTCGGACTTGTGGACTGAGATAAACATCTTTTTCTTCACCAATACGTGTATAATCAAAATAATCCCTTTCATATATGCTTGATAATACCTCGTCAATACGTTTCTTAATGGACTGAGGAGTGATGTGGTGTTTTCTATTATATTCCTGTTGAAGTTTGCGTCTGCGGTTTGTCTCTGCGATTGCTTGTTTCATGGATTTAGTGATGACATCAGCATAAAGGATGACTTTTCCTGATAAATTGCGTGCAGCCCTGCCAAATGTTTGGATTAGAGACCGGGTAGAACGGAGGAAGCCTTCCTTATCAGCATCAAGAATAGCAACAAGGGAGACTTCAGGAAGATCCAATCCTTCGCGCAGAAGATTGATGCCTATTAAAGTATCGAAAGCACCTTTTCTAAGGTCTCTTAAGATTTTAACACGGTCCAAAGTATCAATTTCTGAATGAAGATACCGAACTCTTAGCCCTAATTCATGGTAGTAATGCGTGAGATCCTCTGCCATTCTCTTTGTCAGTGTGGTGACGAGCGTCCGTTCATTTTTTTGTGCTTTTGATTTGATTTCTGCCATGAGATCATCGATTTGCCCCTTGATGGGCCGGACTTCAACTTCTGGGTCCGTAAGTCCTGTGGGCCGGATGATTTGCTCGATTACACGATTTCTAGATTTTTTCAGCTCATAAAGGCCTGGGGTAGCTGATAAATAGAGAACCTGATTAACTTTTTCTTCAAATTCTTTGAATTGTAGTGGGCGGTTATCAAACGCAGAAGGCAATCTGAAACCATGCTCGATAAGAGTTTTTTTCCGGGATCGGTCGCCGTAATACATCCCACCGATTTGCGGAATGGTCACATGGGACTCATCGATAATAACAAGAAAATCAGAAGGGAAATAATCAAGAAGAGTATAAGGTGGGTCACCTGGCTGGCGAAGGCTGAGGTAAAGCGAGTAGTTTTCTATTCCTGGACACCAGCCGAATTCCTGTAGCATTTCTAAATCGAAAAGTGTTCTTTCTTCGATTCTGTTAGCTTCAAGGATTTTTCCCTGGCTTTTGAAGAAATCGATTCTTTCTTGAAGCTCTTTTTTTATGCTGTGAATCGTGTAATCGAGTATGTCTTTTGGGGTTGAAAAGAAAGTCGTAGGGTAAATGACAGCTTTGCTAAACGATTCTAAAGTTCTACCGAGTAGGGGGTCGATTAGTTCGATGTTTAAGATTCGATTGCTGTCAAGTTCTACTCGGTAAGCATACTCTTCATAAGAAGGAAAGATGTCGATAATATCTCCTCTGACTCGAAAAGACCCTCTCTTGAATTCATCTTCCTGGCGTTGATATTGAATGTTTACAAGCTTTTCTAAGATTTCTTTCCTGGTTATCTGCTGGTTTTTTTCGAGCGTAAAGCACATAGACGCATATGTTTGGGGAGAACCAATCCCGTAAATACATGAGACAGATGCCACAATAATAACATCTGTTCGCTGGAAGAGGGCGTTTGTGGCGCTGAGTCTCATGCGGTCGATTTCATCATTAATCGTGGCTTCTTTTGCAATATATGTGTTTGTTGCTGGGATGTATGCTTCGGGCTGGTAGTAGTCGTAATAACTAACAAAATATTCCACTGCATTTTCAGGGAAAAATCGACGGAACTCCTGGTATAGCTGAGCTGCAAGGGTTTTGTTATGGGAAATCACGAGAACAGGCCTGTTTGCTTGGGCTATGACATTTGCCATGGTGAATGTCTTGCCAGAACCAGTGACTCCCATAAGGACCTGGTGTTCTATGTTTTTATCAAGTCCTTCGCAAAGCTGTTCAATGGCTTTGGACTGGTCTCCTTTTGGCTGGAACTCGGAATAGAGTTTGAATCCTTTCATTAAAGGTATTATAGCAAAAAATACGATTAGGGGCTTGCCAGATTCATAGGGCTGACCATATTAGTTTTAG
>JACUUK010000004.1 GCA_014859315.1 Candidatus Aminicenantota bacterium | reverse complement strand
AAATGCCAAGCTCAGTAAGATTGGGTTCCTTTCCGATGAGTTCAACAATTTTTTCGTATTCTTTTAATGTCAGATTGTGGTCTTCTAGTAATTTTCTATCAATCATGGCTGCTCCGAAATAAGCGCTCTATTCACTCTTCACTGTTTCTTGTCATTGCGGGCGACTGAAAGGAGCGCGGCAATCTCTTCTTTCTCCTCTAGCAGGTCTAGCCCGTCTAGCTCTTTCCTCCTTACTCCTCACTCCTCACTCCTTACTCCTCACTCCTCACTCCTCACTATTTACTATCTTATCCTAAATAATTTATTATCGATTCAAAGATGATGCGACCATCCGTGCTTCCAAGAATCGATTCCGAAGCGCGTTCCGGATGGGGCATCATTCCTAATACATTTCCTTCCTTATTAATAAGGCCTGCAATATTTTCCAGAGAACCATTCACATTAGCTTGCTCAGTCACCATGCCATTTGCATCTGAATATTGAAAGATAATCTGGTTATTTTTTTTCAATTCAGCGATTGTTTCTGGCGGAGCATAATAATTTCCATCAAAGTGAGCAATAGGAATCTTCAGAACTTGCCTTTTTTTTCCTTTATGTGTGAAACAGGTTTTATTATTGACGATATTAATATGAACGAATTGACAGAGAAACTTCAGATTCTTGTTCCTCAGCATAGCTCCTGGAAGAAGTCCTAATTCTAAAAGTACCTGAAATCCATTGCAGATTCCAAGAACGAGGCCTCCTTTTAAGGCAAATTCTTTCACTTCCTGCATAATAGGGGAAAATTTAGCGATTGCACCTGAGCGAAGATAATCTCCGTATGAAAATCCTCCGGGGAGAATCACGCAGTCAACATTTTTTAAATCATGCTCTTTATGCCATATGAAAACAGTGTCTTGCATGAATATATTTTTTAAAACATAGAAGGTATCATAGTCGCAATTTGATCCAGGAAATACAATGACTCCAAATTTCATTTGACTGCCTTCTTTCTCAATCTCTTTTTATTCTTACTCTTAATAGTTTCATCCTTTTCTTCATTCTGGAAGATGAATGCTTAAATATGTTCTATTGGAGAATTTCCCATGTAAATTTTTCGATGATCGGGTTAGCCAGGACCTTATCGGAAATTTCAGGAATGATTTTTTTTGCCTCCTCCTCAGAAATCCCCTCTAATTCAAGCTCAAAGACCTTTCCCTGCCGGACATCTTTAACAAAGTTATAACCTAAAGAATGAAGAGCATTCTTAACTGTTTGCCCCTGAGGATCTAACACACTGTCTTTAAATGAAATTAAAACTCTAACTTTCATCTGACAAAACCTTCTCAAAAATATAATCGATTTTCTCTAAATATGGCTCAAGAGAAAAGCACGCCTTTATTTCTTCTGGAGATAATATCTTTCCAATCTCTGGGTCAGAAAGAACCAGAAATTGGAAATCGCATTGTTCTTTCCAGGCTTTGAGACTATTTTTTTGGACGAGGTTATAAGCTTGTTCACGGGTTAGGTTTTTTTCTGTAAGCGCAAGGAGAATTCTCTGTGAAAACACGAGACCTTTTGTGAGCTCTATGTTTTTTTTCATCCTTTCCGGGTAAACATTCCAGTTTTTCAGGATATCCGTTATTTCTGCAAGGAGGAAATCTGTTATTATAAAAGAATCTGGGAAAATGATTCGCTCTGTGGAAGAATGAGAGATGTCTCTTTCATGCCAAAGTGGAATATTTTCTAAAGCCACTTGAAGATTTGACCTGACTATACGGGCAAGGCCTGAAATCCTTTCTGTGCGGACAGGATTTTTTTTGTGAGGCATGGCAGAAGACCCTTTTTGTCCAGGAGTAAATGGCTCTTCCAGTTCGAGGACTTCTGTTCTTTGAAGGTGCCGGATTTCAACAGCAAATTTGTCAAGAGAGGAATTAAGAATAGCTAATACTGCAAGGACTTCAGCATGCCTGTCGCGTTGAAGAACTTGTGTGGAGACAGGAGCGGGCTTTAAACCCAATTTTTCCAAAGCACAAAGCTCTATTTCAGGGTCAAGGTGAATATAAGTACCGACTGCACCTGAAATGCGACCATAACTAATAGTGGTGATTGCATTGGAGATACGTTGGAGACTCCTTTTGATTTCCTCGTACCAAACAAGGAGTTTTACTCCAAAGGTGATAGGTTCAGCGTGAATCCCATGCGTCCGGCCTATCATTACGGTATTCTTATGACGAATGGCTTCCTTCTTTATAGTTTGCTTTAAAGATGCTAAATCTTTTTGAATAGCTATGAGGGATTCCTTTATGAGAAGTGAAAAAGCTGTGTCAACGACATCATATGAAGTCAATCCAAGATGGATATAGCGAGAGGCGTCTCCGACATTTTCTGCGATAGAAGTGAGAAAGGCAATGACATCATGTTTAACAACTTTTTCAATCTCTTCAATTCGTTCAACTGAAAAAGTTGCATTTTCTTTTATCTGGTGTAAAGCTGGAGAAGGGATTTTTCCTAACTTATTCCAAGCTTCACAAACAGCTATTTCTACATCGAGCCATTTCTGGTACCGGTTTTGGTCTGTCCAGATGGCTCCCATTTGTGGCCGTGTGTATCTATTAATCATGAGATAATACCTTTTTGTTTTAAATTTAAATAATATCAAGTGCGATTTATTGTGTCAATTCAATCATTTCACAAAAGATTCTAAAGATTTTGTATTTGTATTATAATAAATGTCTAATGAAGAGCGATATAAACATGGAAGGTTTTTCTGATGACCAGTTGGTTATCCAAGCTAAGAAAGGAGATAAAGGAGATATTAAAGCCTTCGCGGAATTAGCCCTTTGTTGCAAGGAAAGAACATGTCAACTGAATTTCAGATTAACAAGGAATCATCTTGATGTGGATGATTTAAAAAAATATTTTTTCGATACTATTGACAAGCAAAATAAATTGATATAGTATTTCTGATGTATAAACAAAATTTTTTTTTAAAAAAAGAGAGTTGTTGAAGTAGATAAAAAAAATAAGTAGGGCATATAGAACTACTCTCTTCTTCTTTATTCCCAAAAATATTTAAAATAACTAAGGTACGAGAGTTTTTAATCATGAGTTTATGCCAGCGTAGCTCAGTTGGTAGAGCAGCTGATTTGTAATCAGCGGGTCGGGGGTTCGAATCCTCTCGCTGGCTTTTAAAAGGAAGATTAGTGCCAAAGGCAAGGAAGCTTAGTGATTATATTTGACGAGCAATGTTTCTTGATATATGGGCAGGTACCAAAGTGGTTAAATGGGGCGGGCTGTAAACCCGCTGCGGGAACGCTTCGGAGGTTCGAATCCTTCCCTGCCCATTTAAGCGGGAATAGCTCAGTTGGTAGAGCTACGGCCTTCCAAGCCGTTGGTCGCGGGTTCGAGTCCCGTTTCCCGCTTTATATTTTGAGGTACGTTTGCCCACGTAGCTCAGTTGGTAGAGCACGTCCTTGGTAAGGACGGGGTCACCAGTTCAAATCTGGTCGTGGGCTTAATTATGAAAGGAAAAGAAAGGAGGAGGTAAAGGAATGGCGAAGAAAAAGTTTGAGCGTACGAAGCCGCATTTAAACATAGGGACGATAGGGCATGTGGACCATGGTAAGACGACGTTGACATCAGCCATTACGAAGGTATTGAACAAGAAGATGGGGACAGTAGAATATATTGAGTTTGACAAGATAGACAACGCACCTGAGGAGAAGGAGAGAGGATTAACGATACAGATAGCGCACATAGAGTATGAGACAGCCAACAGGCATTATGCACACATAGATTGTCCTGGGCATGCTGATTATATAAAGAACATGATAACTGGGGCAGCACAGATGGACGGGGCGATATTGGTAGTAGCGGCTGATGATGGGCCAATGCCACAGACGAGGGAGCACATATTGTTAGCGCGGCAGGTTAATGTACCTGCGATAGTAGTATTTATAAACAAGGTAGATTTAGTGGATGATCCTGAGATATTGGATTTAGTGGAGTTAGAGGTAAGGGAGTTATTGACGAAGTATGAATTTCCTGGGGACAAGATACCAGTGATACGAGGGAGCGCATTAAAGTCGTTGGAGACGGATGGGGATCCTGAGGCAGATATTAACAAGCCGATAACGGAGTTAATGGATGCGGTTGACAAGGACATACCAGAGCCGGAGAGGTTAGTAGACCAGCCATTTTTGTTGCCGATAGAGGACATATTTTCTATAAGTGGTCGAGGGACAGTGGTGACAGGGCGAGTAGAGAGAGGACGGGTTAAGACAGGAGAGGAGATAGAGATAGTAGGGTTTGGAGAGACGCGCAAGCGGGTAGTGACAGGGGTAGAGATGTTTCGCAAGATATTGGATGAAGGGATGGCAGGAGACAACATAGGAGTGTTGTTAAGAGGGACGGACAAGGATGAGGTAGAGCGTGGAATGGTATTAGCGAAGCCTGGGTCAATAACGCCACATCACAAGTTTAAGGCGGAGATATATGCATTGAAGAAGGAAGAAGGCGGCAGGCACAAGCCGTTTTTCACTGGGTACAGGCCTCAGTTTTATTTTAGGACAACAGATGTGACTGGGACGGTGAAGTTACCGAGCGGGGTAGAGATGGTGATGCCTGGTGACAATGTGAATTTAGAGATAAATTTAATATCAGATGTTGCTATGGAGAAGGGGCTGCGTTTTGCGATTCGAGAAGGAGGACGGACAGTCGGAGCTGGATCAGTCACAGATGTATTGGAATAAATGGCAGAAAAGAATAAAATAAAACAAATTTTTAGTTTATATTTTAATTCATATTTGTTCCAAGGAAAAAATTAGACAAAGGAATTAAGTAACAATAGAATGAGAGAAATAGTAACTTTGCAATGTCAAGAATGTAAACGGAGAAATTACACGACTACTCGTAATAAAAAGAAACAGACAGATAAAATTGAGAATAAAAAATATTGCCGGTTTTGCCAGAAACACACTCTCCACAAAGAGACGAAATAAAAAAACAAAGGAGTGTCGAATCGGCAAAATTGTTCCTTGAAAGGAAAGATTGGAGGAAGAATAGAAAAAAGGTGAGTAGCTCAATTGGTTAGAGCATCGGTCTCCAAAACCGAAGGTTGCGGGTTCGAGTCCTGCCTCACCTGCCAGAATATAATATAAAGTAATATAGCCAGAGACAAAGATAGAAGTTCCCAAGAGAATTTAAAGAAATGTTCATATTTAAGAATAAAGGATAAAGAATGAATCAAAAGAAGAAATGGTATAAACGGATTATTCCTTTTTTATCTGAAGTTAAGGCCGAAATCAAGAAGGTTACATGGCCTTCAAGGAGTGAGGTTTATAGCACAACGATAGTTGTGATAATTGCAACTATTTTTTTTGGTTTTTATCTCTTTTTTATGGATTTAATTTTTTCTTGGGTTATTTCTCAAATAAAATCTTTTTTTGGATAAATAGAGTTAGAAAATGTCAAAAAATTGGTACGTTGTTCATACCTATTCAGGGTTTGAAAAGTTTGTGGCGGAGTCTATCCAACAGAGGGCTTCCGAACTGAATATTGAAGACCAGATAGGTAAAATCATTATCCCAACAGAAGGAGTTGTTGAAATTAAGGGAGGAAGAAAAGTCGTTTCAACAAAGAGGTCTTATCCAGGATATATTTTGGTAGAGATGGAAATGACAGATGAAAATTGGCATATTATTCGCGAAACTCCGAAAGTCACGGGATTTGTAGGGTCAGGGAAAAAGCCTTCGTCATTAAATAAAGAAGAAGTGAAGCAGATTGTAGAACATATGGAGAGTACTTCTGAAAAGCCAAAGCCAAAGCATTCTTTTGCAAAGGGAGAAGCTGTGCGAATTATTGATGGTCCTTTCCTTAATTTTAATGGGATTGTAGAAGAAGTAAACAATGAAAGAAACACCCTGAAGGTCTTGGTTACCATTTTTGGACGTTCGACTCCTGTAGAGTTAGAATTCTTACAAGTGGAGAAAATTTAGGAGGGAAAATGGCCAAAGAAGTTGTTGCTAAAATCAAACTGCAAATTGAAGCTGGCCAGGCTAGCCCTGCCCCGCCAGTTGGCCCAGCGCTTGGACAACACAATGTCAACATCATGGATTTTGTCCGTCAATTTAATGAAAAAACAAGCAAAATGGAAGCAGGGATGATTCTTCCTGTTGTGATTACTGTATTCAAAGATAAGAGTTTTACATTTATCATCAAATCCCCACCAGCATCTTATCTTTTAAAAAAGGCAGCAGGGATTGCAAAGGGTTCGGGGGTTCCCAACATGGAAAAAGTTGGAAAAGTCACAGAAAAACAAGTCGAAGAGATTGCCAAGATAAAAATGCCCGACTTAAACGCGTATGATTTAGAAGCAGCAAAAGAAATAATTAAAGGAACTGCAAAAAACATGGGATTGGAGATTATCAGTGGCTAAAAGAGGGAAAAAATATATGAAATCAAAGGAATTATTGAAAGAAAAGGAAGAATTTTCCTTGGAAGAGGCTGTAAGCCTTATTAAAAAAATCCAATTCGCAAAATTTGATGAGTCTGTAGACGTGTCTATTTGTTTAGGTGTTGATCCAAAACATTCTGACCAGGTGGTAAGGGGAACAATAGTCCTTCCTTATGGAACTGGCAAGACAAAGAAGGTTTGTGTCATTGCTTCGGGGGAAAAAATAACAGAAGCCGAGGAAGCTGGTGCTGATTTTGTTGGCAGCGAAGATATGATAGAGAAAATTTCCAAAGGTTGGACAGATTTTGATGCACTCGTGACTACTCCTGATATGATGAGGGGAGTGGGAAAACTCGGTCGTATTCTTGGCCCAAGAGGCCTTATGCCCAGTCCAAAGTCCGGGACTGTTACTTTTGATGTGAAAAAAACAGTTGAAGAAATAAAATCAGGCAGAGTCGAGTTTAGGATAGACAAGACTGCAATCATTCATTCCTCTGTTGGCAAAGTTTCCTTTCTTGAGGAAAAACTTATTGAAAATATTAGGGCTTTTATTCAGGCAATTGTTCAAGCTAAGCCTCCTGCAGCAAAAGGGAAGTATATCCGTAGTATTCACATATCGTCCACTATGGGGCCATCCATAAAGCTTTCTGAAGGTATATTAGAAAAATAGGAGAGGGAAAAGTGAACGTGAATCGGGAGAAAAAAACAAGCCGAATTGAAGAGTTAAATCAAGCATTTGATAAATATAATACTTTTTATTTGTTGGATTTTATGAAAATGCCTGTTGAACAAGCTGTAGAATTGAGGAGACGTTTACGGGAACAAGCATATTCATTTAAAGTAGTGAAAAATCGCCTTGCCCTGAGAGCCTTAAAAGAGGACTTTCCTGATGACTTGAAAAATGTTTTCCAGGGGCCGACAGGGATAGCTTTTGCAAAAGAAAATCCTATAAATTTAGCGCGAATTCTAAAGGACTTTTCAGATGAATTCAAAGTATTAAAAGTCAAGGGAGGTCTTGTAGAAGGCCAATTTCTTTCCCCTGAAAGCTTTAGTGAACTTGCGTCATTGACATCACGGGAAGATTTAATAGCAAAATTTTGTCATTTAATGGCATTACCATTGATAAAATTATCTCAGACTTGGCAGGCCCCTATTAATAGTTTGGGCAGGTTGTTGAGTCAATTAAAATCAAAAAAATAGGGTTGGAGGTTAAAAATGTCCGATGTACAGTCAAAAGAGGCTAAAAGCACCCCAAAGGAGAAAAAGATGAAAACAACAAAATTAACAAAAGAGCAATTCTTTGAACACTTGGATAATCTGACAGTATTAGAACTGGCTGATTATATCAAAGAATTCGAGGAAAGATACGGAGTTAGCGCAGCAGCTGTCCCAATGGCTGTTCCTGGAGCGGTCGCTTCTCAAGGAGAAGCTCCGGCAGAGGAAGAAAAAACCGAGTTTACTGTCGTTTTGAAAGAGGTTGGAGACAAAAAAATCAACGTTATCAAGACCGTTAGAGAAGTGACAAGTCTTGGGTTAAAAGAGGCCAAGGATTTAGTGGATAATGCTCCAAAGCCGATTAAAGAAGGCATTTCCAAAGAAGAAGCTGAAGAGATCAAAAATAAATTCGAAGAGGTAGGTGCCACTGTCGAGCTTCAATAGGAAAACCAGTGAAATAAATTCCAAGCATTAGAATATATTTAAAAACTCTTCTGAGAGAGAAAAAATGTTAAATGAACTAACAAATATTTACCGAAAAAGAATCAATTTTTCTAAAATTAAAAGCGTTTTTCCTATGCCTGATATGCTTGCTATTCAGAAGGAATCATACGCTGACTTTCTCCAGATGGAATTGTTGCCAGAAGAAAGAAAAGATTGGGGTTTGCAGGAGGCTTTTAAGGATATTTTTCCTATTTCCGATTTTAAAGAGACTACACAGCTAGATTTCATCAGTTATTCGATAGGGAATTGGGAGTGTAAATGCGGCCGTCTCAGAGGAGTCGAAAATTCCCGCTACAGGTGCAAGATTTGTGACGTTTTGCTTCTTCCAGGCATCAAGCTTGCAGAAAAGAAGATTTGTCCTTATTGTGGAGAAAAAGAAACAATAGAAGTCAATTTCTGTGAACACTGCGGTGACAAGGTAGAATTAAAGATGAAGTATAGTCCTAATGAGTGTCTACAGAAGGGTTATACATATTCTGTGCCTCTAAGAATTAAGATCAGGTTGATTTCATGGGAAAAGGATGCGGAAACGAAGGCCAAAAGGTTGAAACACATAAAAGAACAGGAGGTATATTTTGGTGATATCCCCTTAATGACTGATAAGGGAACATTTATTTTCAATGGGATTGAAAGAGTTATTGTAAGCCAGTTGCAAAGGTCTCCAGGTGTGTTCTTTAGACCTGGGGAAGCCAAAGGCTATTATATCGGAAAGATCATCCCTTACAGAGGAGCTTGGGTTGAATTCGAATATGATAGTAAGAACATTTTGTATGTCCGCTTAGACAGAAAAAAGAAATTTATTGCCAGCGTCTTTTTAAGGGCTTTAGGATTCGGGTCTGATGAAGAAATCATCAGGCTGTTTTATGAGACCTATAGAATATTCCCTGAAAATGGAAAGCTTTTGTGGGAAGTGAAAGAAAATCTAATTGGGAAATCTGTGGAGGAAAGTATCATTGATCCAGAATCAAAAGAAGTTATCATTCAGCCCAAGAAGAAAATAACCAAGGAGCTTTTCCAAAAACTAAAAAAAAGCAGTGTGGAAAAGATTGCTCTGGCAGGAAAGGAATTTAGTGGGGCTTATTCGCTTTTATCTATAAAAGGAATAGTGAAAGCAAATGAAGAATTGGGCGATGTACAACTTGAGCAGTTGGCTCAACGCAGTGAGCCTTTTGATATATTTTTTCCGCAGGAAGATAAAATCGGAGATATCGTATCGAACACTTTAAAAAAGGACCATACAAAAGATACAAACGAGGCGTTAGCAGAGATATATAAGAAATTAAGACCTGGTGAACCTCATACGATGGAGAGTGTACATAATCTCTTCCGCAATTTGTTTTTTAATCCTCAGAAATATAATTTTTCTCGGATTGGCCGCCTGAAGATGAACATTAAGCTGGGACTTGATAACCCATTGGATGAGAAGACACTGGCTCCCAAGGATTATGTCGAGATCATCAAGTATTTGCTACATTTGAGGGTTGGAGAAGGCGCTATTGATAATATTGATCATTTAGGAAATCGCCGCGTTCGGTCTGTTGGAGAGCTTGTAGAAAATGCATTCCGGATTGGGTTATCGCGGATGGAACGGACGGTTAAAGAAAAGATGACTGTTTCAACTGACCTTGCATCAGCCATGCCACAAGATTTGATAAACTCAAAGCCTGTAATTGCTGCTATAAAAGAATTTTTTGGCAGTTCGCAGCTTTCTCAGTTCATGGACCAAATCAACAGTCTGGCTGAAGTTACCCATAAACGAAGGCTTAGCGCTCTTGGCCCAGGAGGATTAAGCCGCGAGAGAGCTGGATTCGAAGTTAGAGATATTCAAGCATCCCATTATGGACGAATTTGCCCGATTGAAACACCCGAAGGGCCGAACATTGGGTTGATTTCTTCCTTAAGCAGCTACGCACGGGTAAATGAATTTGGGTTTATAGAGACTCCGTATCGGAAAGTTAAAAATGGACGAATCATTGACTACGTGAAAATCCTTCATCCTGGAAAAAGCCCTTATAAAACTGGAGATATTGTTGAAAAGGGAAAACTTGAGAATGAAGTAAAAAAATTAAAGGGACAGGAATCCGATAATTTGCCGATTGTGGAACCGTATTGTTTTTATCTGACCGCCTGGGAAGAAGAGCAATACAACATTGCCCAAGCAAATACGAGAGTTGATGAGAAAGGGGATTTTGTCAATGAGATCATTAGTGCAAGGCAGGGAGGAAATTTCAAACTTATTCATCGTGATCAGATCGATTATATCGATGTTTCTCCAAGACAACTTGTTTCACTTTCTACATCGTTGATTCCTTTCTTGGAACATGATGATGCAAACCGTGCTTTAATGGGATCAAATATGCAGAGACAAGCTGTTCCTCTTCTCAGGCCTGAAGCTCCTTTGGTAGGCACAGGGATAGAAGCCCTTGTTGCAAAAGGGTCAAGAGATGTGGTTATTTGCAAAAGGCCTGGAGTAGTGGAATTTGTAGATGCAGAGAGAATAATAGTTCGTGTGGATGAAGATGTAAGTAATAAAAAGTATGATAATATTGGCACAGACCTTTACCTTCTTACAAAGTTTTTGCGAACAAACCAAAATACTTGCTTTACCCATAGGCCCATTGTAAGAAAAGGAGATAGAGTCGAAGAAGGGCAGATCCTTGCAGATAGCTCTTGTACAGATTTGGGAGAATTGGCTCTTGGCCGGAATGTTCTGTGTGCATTCATGCCTTGGAGAGGGTACAATTTCGAAGATGCTGTGATCGTAAGTGAAAAATTGATTAAGGAAGATGTGTTTACATCTCTTCATATTGTCGAAGAATCCATCGAAGCGCGCGATACAAAGTTAGGTCCAGAAGAAATCACAAGAGATATTCCCAACGTTCCCGAGAATCTTCTTAGAAACTTAGATAAGAACGGAATCGTGCGTATCGGTGCTAATGTTAAGCCAGGAGATATCCTGGTAGGAAAAGTTGCCCCTAAGGGCGAAACACAGTTATCTCCTGAAGAAAAACTCCTCAAGGCTATTTTTGGAGAGAAAGCCCTTGATGTAAAGGATGCTTCATTATATTGTTCCCCGGGAATTGAAGGAACAGTTATAGATGTCAGGATCTTTTCGCGGCGTGGTAGCGAAAAAGGAGTAAGGGAAAAAGAGATTGAAAAAGATGAAATCGAAAAGATGAAAAGAAATTTAGATGATGAAATTTTCATCTTAGAGACAGAGAAATGGCAAAAGATAAAAACACTCCTTAAGGGAGAGACAATTGTAAAAGATCAAAATATTTCTGGAGTAGACCTTAAAAAAGGTACAGTGTTAAACGAAAAAATCCTGGATAAGATAAGGCTTAAAGATAGTACTAAATTAAAACTCAGTGAAAATCCAGAGCTTCAAATGGAAATTAAGGATATTGAAAAGAAAGTAAAGAGACAGATAGATGCCTTGAAAGCGGTTTTTAAGGAAAAAACGGATGCATTGAGGAGAGGGGACGAATTGTCTCCCGGAGTTATTAAAGTGATTAAGGTGCATATTGCAATGAGGAGGAAGCTGTCGGAGGGAGATAAAGTCTCTGGAAGACATGGGAACAAAGGCATCATAGCAAAAATTGTACCTGAAGAAAACATGCCCAGACTGCCGGACGGAACCAGTGTTGAAATCGTTTTAAACCCCCTTGGAGTTCCTTCCAGAATGAATGTTGGTCAGATTCTGGAAACACATTTAGGATGGGCTGCAAAGCATCTTGGCATCTGGGTAGGGACTCCAGTGTTTGATGGTATTTCTGAAGGAGAAATCAAGGAATTGTTGAGAAAGGCAGGGTTGCCTGAAACAGGAAAAACTCCTCTTTATGATGGTATCACTGGAGAGCTATTGGACAACGAGGTCACTGTGGGTTATATTTACATCATGAAGCTTTATCATCTTGTGGATGATAAGATTCATGCACGATCGACTGGCCCATATTCTCTCATTACACAACAACCACTCGGAGGAAAAGCCCAATTTGGCGGCCAACGTTTTGGAGAAATGGAAGTTTGGGCTTTGGAAGCGTATGGTGCAGCATACGCGCTTCAAGAACTTTTGACTGCTAAGTCAGATGATGTAGAAGGCAGAGCAAAAATCTATGAGGCGATTGTAAAAGGAGATTTAGAATTTACTCCTGGCCTTCCCGAATCAGTGAATGTTTTAATCAGAGAACTCCAAAGCCTGTGCTTAAACGTAGAACTGGAAAAAGCTGAAAAAGAGGAAATTTTGCCTTGGGGAATAGACGTTCCTCAATTAATAAAAGGAGAGGAATAATGAATACAAGGCATTCTATGGGAGGAAAACCAAAAATTGATTTTGATCAGGTTCGGATTAGTATCGCCTCTCCGGAAAAAATAAAGAGCTGGTCATGGGGTGAGGTCACTAAACCAGAGACAATTAATTATAGAACTTTTAAACCGGAAAAGGATGGCCTTTTCTGTGCTAAAATATTCGGCCCTATTAATGACTATGAATGCCTCTGTGGAAAATACAAAAGGATGAAATACAGAGGGATTATTTGTGAAAGATGTGGAGTTGAAGTAACCCGAGCAAAAGTTCGACGTGAACGTATGGGACATATCCAACTAGCTTCTCCAGTAGCTCATATCTGGTTTTTCAAAGGAACTCCTAGCCGCATAGGCCTTATTCTGGATATGTCTATTAAAGATTTGGAAAAAATCTTGTATTTTGAATCTTATATCGTTATTGACCCTGGAGAAACACCTCTTCGAGAAAAACAAATTCTTACTGAAGAAGAGTATAAAGATGTTCAAGAGAAATACAGAGACAGTTTTGAAGCCTCTATTGGGGCAGAGGCCATAAAAAAGCTTCTGGAGGCCATTGATATCAACAAGGAAGCTGAACGTTTGCGTAAGTTAATGAAGAAAGAAACTTCTCAGCAGAGAAGGCTTCGTCATGCAAAAAGATTAAGAGTCTTCAATGCACTCAAAAAATCTGGCAACCGGCCTGAGTGGATGGTTCTGGATGTCATACCTGTTATTCCTCCTGACCTGAGACCCTTGGTCCGGTTGGACGGAGGGAGGTTCGCTACATCTGATTTGAATGACCTTTACCGAAGAGTAATCAATCGCAATAACAGGTTAAGAAAATTAATCGAACTCAAAGCTCCTGAACTTATTATCCGTAATGAAAAACGGATGCTCCAAGAAGCTGTAGATGCCCTTTTTGATAATGGAAAAAGAGGGCGGGTTCATCTTGGGGCAAACCGGCGTCCTTTGAAATCATTAAGTGAAGCGCTTAGAGGAAAACAAGGGCGTTTTCGCCAGAACCTTCTTGGAAAACGTGTTGATTATTCGGGGAGATCAGTCATTGTTGTGGGTCCAGAGTTGAAATTGAATCAATGTGGACTTCCCAAAAAGATGGCTTTAGAGTTGTTTAAACCCTTTGTTTTTCATAAATTAGAAAAAGAAGGACTTGTGCCAAGTGTAAAGGTTGCAAGAGAATGGCACGAACAAGAAAAGCCAGAGGTTTGGGATTATTTAGAAGAAGTTGTGAGAGAACATCCTATTATGCTGAACCGGGCTCCTACTCTTCATCGATTGGGAATACAAGCTTTTGACCCAGTTTTAGTGGAAGGGAAAGCGATTCAAATCCATCCTTTAGTCTGTGCGGCATTTAATGCAGATTTTGACGGGGACCAAATGGCTGTTCATATCCCTATCTCTATAGAAGCACAAGTGGAAGCGCAATCTTTAATGCTTTCGAGCCAAAACATATTATCACCTGCTAACGGAAGGCCTCTTGCTATTCCTAGTCAGGATATGGTGTTGGGTTGCTATTATTTAACTTTGGATAGGGACAAGCAAAAAGGAGAAGGGCGTATATTCGCTTCATCTGAAGAAGCTTTACTGGCCTTAGAGAGCAAGGAAGTTTCTTTGCATGCTAAGATAAAGCTAAGATATACTGGCCGACTTATGAACCTTTCCACTTTTTATGACGATCAAAATGTTTTAGCATGTCCTATCAAGGAATTAAAGAATGAACTTATTGACACAACTCCAGGGCGAATAATATTCAATTCCAATGTTCCAGAAGGCATTCCGTTTGTAAATGGAATCATGAAGAAGAAAGGGTTAGAAAACCTTGTATATTATATATATTTAAAGCTTGGGTTAGATGCAACGATTCAAATGCTGGACTTGATGAAAGAATTAGGATTTACTTATGCCACATCAGCTGGTTTTTCTTTGGGCATCAACGACTTTATCATCCCAGAAGAAAAGGCGGAATTAGTGAAAAAGGCAGAAAAAGAAGTTCAGCATATTGAGAAGCTATATCGAGAAGGGACAATATCTGCAGGTGAGCGGTTCAATAGAGTTGTTGAAATATGGGGAACAGTGACGGATAAAGTTTCAAGTGCGATGATAGAGACCATGAGAAGGGACAGCTTTGAAGGGGAAAGGTTGAATCCTTTGTTTATTATGGCTGACTCTGGATCAAGAGGAAACAAACAGCAAATTCGCCAGTTGGCTGGGATGCGTGGGTTAATGAGTAAACCTTCTGGGGAAATTATAGAGACACCAATTATTTCGAATTTACGGGAGGGGCTCAATGTTCTGCAATATTTTATTTCGACTCACGGTGCCCGGAAGGGTTTAGCGGATACAGCTTTAAAAACAGCCAATTCAGGGTATTTAACACGTAAATTGGTGGATGCAGCACAAGAGATGATTGTTGATGAACATGATTGCGGAACACTTAAAGGTGTCAATGTTTCAGCTATTGTTGAGAATGGAGAGCTTATTGAGCCATTTGTAGACCGTATTGTTGGGCGAATATCTTTAGAAAGAATATTGCACCCAGATACAAATGAAGTTATTGTGGATGTTAACCAAGAGATAACAGAAGGCATTGCCCAAGAAATAGAAAATTTGGGGATTGAAAAAATAAAAATCCGTTCTGTATTGACCTGCGAGTCCAAAAAAGGAGTATGCCAGCTATGCTATGGTTGTGATATGGCCATTGGAAAGCTTGTTGAATTGGGAGAAGCTGTTGGAATAATTGCAGCACAGTCGATTGGTGAACCTGGAACACAGTTAACGATGAGAACTTTCCATATTGGTGGAATTGCAATGAGGGGTGCAGAGAGGTCCAAACTTGAGGCGAAGAATGATGGCATTATCAGGTTTAACAACTTGAAATCCGTTGTCAACAAAGAAAAGATATTGGTTGTTGCAAATCGCAATGCAAATATTTCAATTCTTGACCATAGGGGAAGGGAAGTAGAACATTACCAGGTTCCCTATGGAGCCCAAATCTTTGCCAGGGAGGGTGAGGAAATAAAAGCCCGGCAAAAATTTGCTGAATGGGATCCTTTCAGCACTTTCATTTTAACTGAAGTGGAAGGAATTGTACGGTTTCATGATGTTGTTATTGGCCTTACAATGGAAGAGATTCAGGATGAATTCACTGGTCTTATTACCAATGTTATCATTGATCCTAAAGATGAAAAGATGCAGCCCCGTGTTGAAATATTGGATAAGTCCAAAAAAGATGAGAATGGAAAGCCTGTAGTACTGAGAAAATATTTCCTTCCTTCTGGAGCGAATCTTGAAGTAAAAAATGAAGACAAGGTTTATGCTGGGGATATTCTTGCAAAAATACCAAGAGAAGCTGCCAGAACTAAAGACATAACTGGTGGTTTACCCAGAGCCGAGGAACTTTTTGAAGCAAGACGTCCCAAAAACCCGGCAGTTATTTCAGAAATAGACGGTGTTGTAAAGTATGGAGGATTGGTGCGTGGCCACAGGAAATTGACTATTTATAATGAACGTGGCGGAGAAAAAGAATATTATATTCCTAAAGGAGCTCACTTAAGTGTTGGAGAAGTAGAACGGGTCAAAGCAGGGATGCCTTTAATGGATGGGCCAGTTAATCCACATGATATTCTTCGGGTTCAAGGGGAAAAAGAATTAGCCGAATACCTGTTGCGAGAAATTCAAGAAGTTTACAGACTTCAAGGGGTTTCCATAAATGATAAGCATATTGAAATAATCGTTCGTCAACTGTTGCGGTGGGTAAGAGTAGAAGAAGTAGGCGACACGGATTTCCTTATAGATGAGCAGGTAGATAAATTCATTTTCCAGGAAAAAAATGGGGAAATAATCAGAGAGGGTGGAAAACCTGCCAAGGCAAGGCCGATTCTTCTGGGGATCACAAAGACCGCATTGAGTACAGAAAGCTTTATTGCTGCAGCATCATTCCAGGAGACGACAAGGGTCTTGACAGAAGCAAGTTTGTATGGAAAAGTCGACCACCTTAGAAGGCTTAAAGAAAACATCATTATGGGACGTCTTATCCCTGCAGGAACGGGCTACAGATATTACCATAATGTTGAATTAAAAGAGGATAAAGAGGGAGGAGCTGAAGAGAAAACCGATCTTCAAATTAATCGTGAGAATAAGCTCTAACTGACTCAAAATCCTTGACATAGCAAAACAATTTTGCTATTATCCACACATTCATTCTGACACTTTTTGTCAAATCGGAATGAGTGCAAAATTAAAAATTTTGTTGAGGAGTTAGTTTATTGCCAACTGTAAACCAATTAATTAGAAAAGGAAGGGCGCCGAAGAGGTACAAAAGTAAATCTCCTGCGTTAGGAAGATGCCCACAAAAAAGAGGCGTCTGTACTCGTGTTTTCACAACTACGCCCAAAAAACCTAATTCAGCCATGAGAAAAGTAGCTCGAGTGCGATTAACCAATAATATAGAAGTAACAGGATATATCCCTGGGATTGGGCACAATTTACAGGAGCATTCGATTGTGCTGATTCGTGGGGGAAGAGTAAAGGATTTGCCTGGAGTCCGTTACCATGTCGTTCGTGGAACCTTAGACTGTGAAGGGGTTAAAGAGCGTTTGAAAGGAAGATCTAAATACGGAAGTAAAAGGCCGAAAGGGAAAAAGATCGCAAGTTAGAGGAGTTGCATATGCCCAGAAGAGGAATTATCAAGAAGAGAAAATTAAAGCCGGATCACTTTTATAATAGTACCCTAATCTCTAAATTTATAAATGCAATAATGAAGAAGGGGAAACGGAGCACAGCAGAGAGAATTGTTTATGATTCAATGGAATTGGTGAAGCAGAAATCTAAGGAAGATCCTCTTAAGATATTTGAAAAAGCCATTGATAATGTGCGCCCCTTAATAGAAACAAAATCGAGAAGGGTCGGAGGAGCAACTTACCAAGTGCCCATAGAAGTTGCCTTACATCGTTCAAATTCTCTTGCTATAAGATGGATATTGAGGTATTCCAGGGAGAAATCAGGGAAAAGCATGGTTGAGAAGCTTTCAGCAGAAATCATGGATGCTGCTAACAATAGAGGTGGATCGATAAAAAAAAGAGAAGATACCCATAAAATGGCTGAAGCAAACAGGGCATTTGCTCATTATAAATGGTAGTTTTCTATATAAGGAATTTTATTAAAATCAAAATGGAGCGAAAATTTGGTGCGAAGATATCCTGTAGAAAAAGTGAGAAACATCGGAATTATGGCTCATATAGATGCGGGGAAGACTACTACAACCGAACGCATTTTATTCTTCACGGGTATCACTTATAAGATTGGAGAAGTAGATGAAGGCACGGCTGTTATGGATTGGATGGAGCAGGAGCAGGAACGAGGAATAACCATCACATCGGCAGCTACCACGTGTTATTGGAAAGGCCACAAAGTAAATATCATCGATACTCCCGGACATGTTGATTTCACTGTAGAAGTCGAACGCTCGCTCAGAGTTTTAGATGGAGGAATTGTTATCTTGTGTGGAGTGGGAGGAGTAGAGGCTCAGTCAGAAACTGTTTGGCGGCAAGCAGACCGGTACCAGGTCCCAAGAATTGTTTATATTAACAAAATGGACCGGATTGGAGTAAATCCGGAAAAAGCAATCAATGAAATGAAAGAAAGGCTCAAAGCAAGTCCGCTGATTATTCAGATGCCTGTAGGAAAAGAAGATGGTTTTAAAGGTGTTATTGATTTAGTCGAGATGAAGGAAATATGCTGGCAAGATGATTTATTAGGCGCCGAGTTTAAGGTTAGTAATATATCTGATGAATATATTGATGAGGCCAAACAAAAAAGACAGGAAATGTTAGAAATGTTGAGCGAAGTAGATGATTCTATCATGGAGAGATATTTGGAAGAGGAGGAGGTTCCCTCTGCTGAGATTAAAATGGCTATAAGAAAGGGAACAATATCTCTCCGGTTCTTCCCGGTTCTTTATGGAGCTTCTTTCAAAAATAAAGGGATTCATCCTTTGTTGGATGCAGTAGTTGATTATCTGCCGTCTCCAGTAGATATTCCTCCTGTGAAAGGGATTCATCCCAAGACATCTAATATAGAAGAAAGAAAAGCTGCGGATGAGGATTCATTCTCAGCATTGGTGTTTAAGATAATGAATGATCCTTATGTCGGCTTTTTGGCATTTTTCCGGGTCTATTCAGGAAAAGCAAAAATCGGCTCTTATGTGTATAATTCAACTAAAGAAAAAGAAGAACGCATTTCTCGCCTTTTAGAAATGCACTCAAATAAAAGAAAAGATATAGAAGAAGTTTATGCGGGAGATATTGCAGCTATAGGTCCAATGAAGACTCTTTCTACAGGAGATACGCTGTGTGCAAAAAATCGGCCTATTGTATTAGAGCCAATAAAGTTTCCAAAACCAGTAGTATCAGCCGTTATTGAGCCAAAATCGAGGAAGGAGCATGAAAAATTAGCAGATGCTCTCGCAAAGCTAATAAACGAAGATCCCACCTTCAAAGTGAGCAAAGATCCTTTAACGGGCCAAACTCTCGTGTGTGGGATGGGAGAACTTCATTTGGAAGTTCTCATGGACCGTATGGAAAGGGAGTTCGGAGTAAAAGCAAACTTAGGAAAACCTAAAGTAGCTTATAAAGAGACCATCATGCGTGTTGCTGAAGGGGAAGGCAGGTATATCCGTCAGACTGGAGGACGAGGACATTATGGACATTGCAAGATAATCATCGAGCCATTAGAAAGAGATAATGGATTTGAATTTATTGACAGTACTAAAAAGGGCGTTATCCCCAAAGAATTTATTCCTTCGATAAAAGCAGGAATAAAGGAAGCGATGGAGATAGGAATCTTAGCCAATTTTCAAATGACAGACATAAAAGCCACTCTGATAGATGGGTCATATCATGAGGTTGATTCTTCCCACATTGCTTTTAAGATAGCAGGCTCCTTGGCATTTAAAGAAGCAGCTGCTAAAGCTGAGCCAATCCTTCTCGAGCCCATCATGAATCTTGTAGTAGTGACTCCTGATGAATATGTTGGAGATATTGTTGGAGATATCAATGCACGTCATGGAAGGGTTGTTAAAATGGATATCAAGGGAGGTTCAAGGATCATTAAGATTTTTGTCCCATTAGCAGAGATGTTCGGTTATGCAACTACATTAAGAACAATTACACAAGGACGAGGGATTTTTTCCATGGAGTTTTACAGATATGAAACTATGCCCCCTGCGGTTATGGAAAAAGTTATTGCAAGAATTGAGGGAAGAACATCAGTTTATAGATGATATCTAGATGAGAAAAAAACGAAAGGTAATTAATAATAAATATAAGAAAATTAAATATTTAAGGTGAACGGAATAGGAGGTAAAGGAATGGCGAAGAAAAAGTTTGAGCGTACGAAGCCGCATTTAAACATAGGGACGATAGGGCATGTGGACCATGGTAAGACGACGTTGACATCAGCCATTACGAAGGTATTGAACAAGAAGATGGGGACAGTAGAATATATTGAGTTTGACAAGATAGACAACGCACCTGAGGAGAAGGAGAGAGGATTAACGATACAGATAGCGCACATAGAGTATGAGACAGCCAACAGGCATTATGCACACATAGATTGTCCTGGGCATGCTGATTATATAAAGAACATGATAACTGGGGCAGCACAGATGGACGGGGCGATATTGGTAGTAGCGGCTGATGATGGGCCAATGCCACAGACGAGGGAGCACATATTGTTAGCGCGGCAGGTTAATGTACCTGCGATAGTAGTATTTATAAACAAGGTAGATTTAGTGGATGATCCTGAGATATTGGATTTAGTGGAGTTAGAGGTAAGGGAGTTATTGACGAAGTATGAATTTCCTGGGGACAAGATACCAGTGATACGAGGGAGCGCATTAAAGTCGTTGGAGACGGATGGGGATCCTGAGGCAGATATTAACAAGCCGATAACGGAGTTAATGGATGCGGTTGACAAGGACATACCAGAGCCGGAGAGGTTAGTAGACCAGCCATTTTTGTTGCCGATAGAGGACATATTTTCTATAAGTGGTCGAGGGACAGTGGTGACAGGGCGAGTAGAGAGAGGACGGGTTAAGACAGGAGAGGAGATAGAGATAGTAGGGTTTGGAGAGACGCGCAAGCGGGTAGTGACAGGGGTAGAGATGTTTCGCAAGATATTGGATGAAGGGATGGCAGGAGACAACATAGGAGTGTTGTTAAGAGGGACGGACAAGGATGAGGTAGAGCGTGGAATGGTATTAGCGAAGCCTGGGTCAATAACGCCACATCACAAGTTTAAGGCGGAGATATATGCATTGAAGAAGGAAGAAGGCGGCAGGCACAAGCCGTTTTTCACTGGGTACAGGCCTCAGTTTTATTTTAGGACAACAGATGTGACTGGGACGGTGAAGTTACCGAGCGGGGTAGAGATGGTGATGCCTGGTGACAATGTGAATTTAGAGATAAATTTAATATCAGATGTTGCTATGGAGAAGGGGCTGCGTTTTGCGATTCGAGAAGGAGGACGGACAGTCGGAGCTGGATCAGTCACAGATGTATTGGAATAAAATAAAACTGGATAGAATCATTTAACGAGATAAATAATAAAAGAAAAAAGATGTTTTGAGGAGAGCAGGAGAACAGGAAAATGGAGAAAATAAGGATCAGGCTTCAATCGTTTGACCATAGGCTATTGGATCAGTCCGTCAAAGATATTGTAGTTAAGGCAAAGAGAACAGGGGCACATATATCTGGCCCTGTTCCTCTTCCTACACGCATTCATAGATTCTGTGTCCTTCGTTCTCCTCATGTAGATAAAAGATCAAGAGAACACTTTGAGATGAGGATACATAAGAGACTGATTGATATAAGTGATTACAATAATGAGACGATTGAGGAGTTGCAAAAATTGGACTTGCCAGCTGGAATAGATGTTGAAATACAAGCCTTTGGAAGCGGAGGAGAATAGCTATGGTTGAGGGATTAATTGGCAAAAAAATAGGGATGACACAAATATTCGATGAAAATGGGAATGCTATTCCTGTAACTGTTATAAAGGCAGGCCCTTGCACAGTTATTCAAAAAAAGAGCAAAGACAATGATGGATATTTTGCCTTGCAATTAGGATTTATTGAAGACAAGGGTGTAAAGAAAATAAAAAAACCATATGTCGGACATTTTAAGAGAGCCAATATCCCTCCTGTGAAGATTCTTCGGGAATTCAAGTTTGATGAGACAAGCGATGTTAAAGAAGGTGATCAATTTTTTGTTGATATTTTTAAGCCAGGTGAAAAAGTGAATGTGGTTGGAACGAGCAAAGGAAAAGGATTTGCTGGAGTTGTAAAAAGGTGGGGATTTCATGGAGGCAAAGCGAGTCATGGGTCTATGTTTCATCGGAGACCCGGTTCGGTAGGCGCATCTGCTTATCCCTCTCGTGTGGTCAAAGGGAAAAAGCTTCCAGGCCATATGGGAAATGAAAGAGCTATGGTTAAAAAATTAATAGTAGTACAGGCTGACAAAGAGAACAACCTTCTCGTTGTAAAGGGAGCGGTCCCTGGAGCAAATGGAGGTTATCTGCTGATAAAAAAAGTGGATTTTAATGTGAAATTTTTAGATAGAACAAGTAAAGAGTAAAAAATGCTAAAAGTTCAAGTTTTAGACAAAAACGGAAAAAAAATCAAAGAGATAAGTGCTCCAAAAAAAGTTTTTTCTTATCCGGAAAAGGAACATTTAATCTTTGAGGCTGTAGTTAATTTACGGGCTAATCAAAGATATGGTGCAGCATCAACAAAAACAAGGAGTGAAGTAAGAGGAGGGGGCCGTAAACCTTGGAGACAGAAAGGAACCGGGCGTGCGAGGGCTGGAAGCATCCGGTCCCCATTATGGCGAAAAGGAGGGACTACATTTGGGCCTAAGCCAAGAAGTTATTCATATAACTTACCAAAAAATGCTAAGAAGAACGCTTTAAAATCTGCGCTTTCTATGAAACTTGCAGAGAAACAATTACTTGTTATCGATGCATTGGATTTTGAGAAACCAAAGACAAAAGAAGGTGTGTTATTTTTAAAAAATTTCAATTTGGATTCTGCTCTCATTATTGACCAGCATAACAATAAAAATTTATTTTTATCCCTGAGAAACATCCCGAAAGTTAAGCCAATTGATTATAAACATGTGAATGTATATGATGTTCTTGACCATAAATGGCTAGTTTTTACAAAAAGGGCCTTTGAGGCTTTGATGGAGAAGTTAAGGTGATAAAAGATCCGTATAAAATTATTTTGAGACCAGTAATTACTGAAAAAAGTACGTTTTTAAAAGACAAAAACAGGGAAATCTGTCTGGAAGTCCATCCAAAAGCTAACAAGGCAGAAATAAAAAAATCTGTTGAACTTATCTTCAAGGTTAAAGTCGAAAAAGTCCATGTGATAAGCAAGAAAGGGAAAACAAGAAGAGTTGGCCGGAACGTTGGAAGAACAAAAGACTGGAAAAAAGCCTATGTAAAACTCAAAGAAGGCGAGAAGATGATAGAATATTTTGAGGCTGTTTAAAAATGGCAATAAAAAATTATAGACCAACAACATCGAGTCTACGCCAGAGGACAGGTCTGACTTTTGAAGAATTAACAGAAAGCCGTCCATATAAACCCCTGGTTCAACCATTGAAGAAGAGCGGAGGGCGAAATTGCCGCGGCCACCTTTCTATGCGTCATAGAGGAGGCGGGCACAAAAGGATGTACCGTGTTATTGATTTTAAAAGGGACAAGATAGATGCCCCTGGCATTGTTGAAACAATCGAATATGATCCAAATCGCTCTGCTTTTATATCTCTCATTAAGTATAAAGACGGAGAAAAAAGATATATTCTTACTCCTTCAAATTTGAAGGTTGGCCAAACAATCCTCTCTTCTAATAAACAGGTTGATATTCTTCCTGGCAATTCCATGCCATTGCGATATATTCCATTAGGTACGATTATTCACAATATTGAATTAAGGAAGAATAAAGGAGGCCAGATAGCCAAAGCTGCAGGAACAGGAGCTCAAATCTTGGCGAAAGAAGGTGACTATACACAAATCCGTATGCCCTCTTCAGAGATAAGAAGGATTCATCAGGATTGCCGTGCAACAATTGGGCAAGTTAGCAATCTGGACCACCAGAATATTTCAATAGGAAAAGCAGGGAGAAACCGTTGGATAGGGATAAGGCCGCATGTTCGTGGAACAGCCATGAATCCCATTGACCATCCTCACGGCGGTGGTGAAGGGAAGGCCAAAGGAGGCCGGAATCCGGTCTCTCCAACCGGGCAACCGACAAAAGGGTATAAAACCAGGAGAAATAAGAGAACACAACAGTTTATTGTGAGAAGAAGGAGTAAATAATCATGGGTAGGTCTTTAAAAAAAGGTCCTTTTATTGATGAAAAACTTCTGCAAAAGGTTAATGCCATAGCAGAGCGAAAGGAAAAGAAAGGAGTTATTAAGACCTGGTCTCGGCGCTCCTTGATATCGCCAGAGATGGTAGGATTGACCATAGCTGTCTATAATGGGAAGAAATTTATTCCTGTATTTATTACAGAAAACATGGTTGGTCATAGATTAGGAGAATTTTCTCCAACACGAACTTTCAAGGGCCATACCTCAAAAACTGCTCGAACAATCAGGATTAGAAAGTAAAATGAAAGAAAAAGATTTTGTTTCCAAGGCTGTTGGCAAATATGTGAGAATATCTCCGCAGAAGTGTCGGTTGATTACAGATTTAGTTAGGGATCGTTATGTAGGAGAAGCTCTTACGATTCTTCATTTTTCAAAGAAAAAAAAGGCAAGTTCCATTGTTGAGAAGGTTCTTCGTTCAGCTATAGCCAATGCACAGCAGAAATCCCCTAACGTCGATGTTGATAATTTATTTATATTAGAAATATTTGTTGACCAGGGGCCGCAATGGAAAAGATTAAGGGCTGCTCCTATGGGAAGGGCTGCGCGTATTCTGAAAAAAACAAGCCATGTTTCAATTTTGTTAGAGGAAAAGAAAAGGAGATAGAAAGTGGGCCAGAAAACTCATCCGTATGGTTTTAGATTAGGTTTTAACAAACAATGGAGTTCCAGGTGGTTTTCAAAAGGTGCAAACTACAGCCGCTTAATCCACGAAGATTTAAAAATGAAAAAAGCAATCAAGAAAAGGTATTCTCACGCTGGAATTTCTGAAGTGGATGTGGAACGTGTAGGGCCCAAAATCAGGGTCATTATACATACAGCCAGGCCAGGAATTGTAATTGGACGTGGAGGTAAAGAGATTGAAAATCTTAAAAGTTATCTTCAAGAAATAGCCCAAAAAGAAGTTTATATAGATATTCGCGAAGTGGATAAGCCTGAGCTCGATGCACTCTTAGTAGCAGAGGGGATTGCTATCCAACTTGAAAAGCGGATTGCTTACCGGAGAGCCATGAGGCGGGCTGTTGAAATGGCGATGAGAATGGGAGCCAAAGGAATAAAAGTGATGTGCTCAGGCCGGTTGGGCGGAGTTGAGATTGCGAGGTCAGAGTGGTATTTAAGAGGCCAATTGCCACTTCAAACCTTAAAGGCTGACATCGATTATGGCTTCACTGAGGCCTTTACCACTTATGGGCAGATTGGCATAAAGGTTTGGATTTATAAGTCAGATGTTGAAAAACCCAAGATGACCTCTCAAACAACTGAAGTAGAGGAGATTTAGCCATGTTGATGCCGAAAAAGGTAAAATACCGGAAGCAACAAAGAGGACGAATGAGAGGATATGCTTGGCGTGGGTCTTCTCTATCTTTTGGAGAATATGGCCTTCAAGCATTGGAGCCTTGCTGGCTCACTGCTCGACAAATTGAAGCTGGACGAATCACCATAAGCAGGCACATCAAAAGGAAAGGAAAACTCTGGATCCGTGTTTTTCCCTGGAAGCCGATTACAAAGAAACCTACGGAAGTAAGAATGGGAAAAGGAAAAGGAGATCCAGAATTTTGGGTAGATGTTGTGAAGCCAGGAAAAATTATCTATGAATTAGAAGGTATCTCTGAGTCTATCGCAAGAGAAGCAATGAGATTAGCTGCACACAAGCTTCCAATAAAGACGAGATTTGTTTCAAGGGAAAGCAAGGAATTAAGATGAAAGCAAAAGAACTGAGAGAACTAACTGAAGATGAATTGATAAACAAAGAAGCCGAACTAAAAGATCAACATTTTAAGCTGAAATTTCAGCATGCGTTAGGACAATTGGAAAACGCAATGAAACTAAAGTCTATAAAAAAAGATATTGCACGGATAAAAACAATATTAAGAGAAAAGCACAAAGGATGAATGAAGAATGAATATAAGTAAGGTAAGAAAGACAACAAAAATAGGCGTTGTTATCGGAAACAAGATGAAGAAAACTGTCACTGTTTTAGTTGAGAGACAAGTGCGGCATCCTTTGTATAAGAAAATTATACGGCGAAAAAAGAAATTTTTAGCCCATGATGAGTATGAAAAATGCAAAATTGGTGATGTAGTAAAAATTGTCGAGATGAGGCCAATAAGTAAAAGGAAAAGATGGAGAATCCAAGAGATTGTTGGGCTTTCTCCAAATGAAGCAGAAAAAGAAGTTAAGGAAAATAAAAAATGATACAAGCAGAGACAAGGCTAAAAGTAGCAGACAATTCAGGAGCCAGGAGGCTTCTTTGTATTACTCCTTTAGGTGGCGGAGTGGGCAAAACAGCCACAATTGGGGATATCATTTCAGCAACGGTGAAGGAGGCGGAGCCAGAGAGTAAGATTCCAAAAGGAAATGTTGTCCGTGCTGTTATTGTGCGAACGAAAAAAGAAGTCCGGCGAAAAGATGGTTCTTATATTCGCTTTGATGACAATGCTGCAGTGATTATCGATAAGCAAGGAGAACCTGTAGGGACTCGAGTGTTTGGACCAGTTGGCCGCGAGCTAAGAGAGAAAAAATTCATGAAAATTGTTTCCCTTGCACCGGAGGTTTTGTGATGAATAAAATACAGTTAAAGAAAAACGATATAGTCATTGTTATTAGCGGGAAAGATAAAGGGAAAACAGGAAAAGTTTTAAAGGTCCTCCCAGAAAAAAGTAGAGTTATTGTGGAAAAAATTAATTTCGTTAAAGAATTTATCAAGCGTGACCAAGGAAGAAACATTCAGGGAGGAATCATGGAAAAGGAAGCTTCTATCAATGTCTCTAATTTGTCGCTTTATTGCTCTGAATGTGGACAAGGAGTAAGAGTGAAGAAAAAAATATTAGAGGATGGAAGCAAGATTAGAGTTTGTTCTAAATGCGAGATAAGTTTAGAAAAGTAATAATGAGGAACAAGGAATGAGTCGTCTGTTAGAAAAATATAGAAAAGAGATTATTCAGGAACTCCGGGAGGAGTTATCTATAAAAAATAAAATGGCTGTTCCACGACTTGAAAAAATTGTGATAAACGTAGGTGTTGGAGAAGCTATTCAGAATATCAAAGAGTTAGATGCTGCTAAAAACGAGCTGAGTCTTATTACAGGGCAGTGCCCTGTAATAGGAAGAGCAAAGAAATCAATCTCATCTTTCAAGCTTCGTAAAGGGCAGGCAATTGCCTGTTATGTGACTTTGCGTGGAAGAAGAATGTATGAATTTTTCGATCGTTTAGTTAATATTATTCTCCCACGTGTGAGAGATTTCAGAGGGGTTCCTTCAAAGTCGTTTGATGGCTTAGGCAATTATACTCTTGGCCTTAAGGACCAGCTTGTTTTCCCGGAGATCGATTACACAACAGTGGGAAAACAAAGAGGAATGAATATTACAATCGTCACCTCAGCCAATAATGACGAAATGGCTTATGCTTTGTTAAAAAAATTAGGGATGCCTTTTCATGAGCATTGATAAGGAAGGAAAAAGTGGCAAAAAAATCATCTATAGCCAAAAATTTAAGAGAGCCTAAATATCTGACTCGGAAGAAGAATCGTTGTCGGATATGTGGCCGTTCAAAAGGTTATTATAGAAAATTTGATATGTGCAGGTTGTGTTTTCGTGAGCTTGCTTTGCGTGGCGAAATCCCTGGCATTACTAAGGCTTCTTGGTAAATTTAGTGAGAGGATGAAACAATGAGTATGACAGATCCTATTGCCGATATGCTTACAAGAATAAGAAATGCTATTATGGCGAAAAAAAAAGAAGTGAGCATGCCTTCTTCCCGGATGAAAGTTGAGATTGCTAAAGTTTTTAAGGAAGAGGGGTATATTCAAAATTTTAAAGTGATCGATGATAACAAACAGGGAATATTGAATATCACTCTGAAATATAATAAAGAGAAACAAAATGCTATTACCGGCATAAAAAAGATTACTAAACCAGGATGTCGTGTATATTGCAAGAAAGACTCCATTCCTAAAGTGCTTGGAGGGTTAGGCATCGTAATCGTATCGACGCCAAAAGGAATTATTACAGGAAAACATTGTGAGGAGCTCGGTGTAGGAGGAGAAGTTATATGCTACATATGGTAAGTAAAGCTTAAAAGAGAGGGCTAGAAAATGTCAAGAATAGGAAAGCAACCAATTCCAATACCTGATAGTGTGAAGGTTCAAATTTTATCTAATATAATCGAATTTGAGGGACCAAAAGGACAACTTTCTTCGCCTTTGATCCCTGGTATAAAAGCCGAGTTTAAAGACAATATGCTGATTTTGACAAGAGAGAATGATACTATACAACTTCTGTCTTTCCATGGCCTTTGCCGGAGCTTAGCGGCTAATGCAGTAACAGGAGTATCTTCTGGATTTACCAAACAGCTTGAAATTGTTGGCGTGGGATATCGTGCTAAGTTGGATAAAAACAAATTAGAACTAAACTTGGGATATTCAAAGCCTGTCATCTACAATATTCCCAGTGATATTGAAATTGTATTGGAAAAACCTACATTGATAACAATTAAAGGTATAGATAAACAGAGAGTAGGACAGGAAGCTTACAGGATACGAAGCTTTCGCAAGCCAGACCCCTATAAGAATAAAGGGATTCGTTATGTTGGCGAGCGGTTGATTAAAAAAGAACGAAAGGCGGGGGTGAGTGTTGGTTAAAGACAGAGTGACTTTAAAGAAAAAAGCGAAAAGCCGAATTCGAAAAAGAATCAGGAAGAAACTTAAAGGAACTAGTGAGCGCCCAAGAGTTTTTATTTTCAAGAGCAATAAGTATATTTATAGCCAAGTAATCAATGATGAAGAAGGGGTGGTGTTAACAGCGGCCTCAACTTTGGAGAAGGAATTTAGAGAGAAAAATAAAAGTACAAAAAGCATCGAAGCTTCTAAAACTTTAGGAGAGATTTTAGCCAAGAGATTGAAACAAAAAAAGATTGAAAGCGTTATATTTGACAGGGGGATTTCTCCCTATCATGGTCGAATAAAGGCGTTAGCGGAAGCCATGAGAAAAGCAGGGCTCATTTTTTAGTCCAAGTGAAATGGAATCATAAGGAGGAATAAGCGTGGTAGAAGATGAAATAATCGAAAAGATGGAAGAGCGGGAACTCGAACTAAAGGACCAGGTCATTTCTATACGAAGGGTGACAAAGGTTGTTAAGGGTGGTAAGAACTTAAGTTTTTCTGCATTGGTAGCAGTTGGAAATGAAAATGGAGTTGTTGGGATTGGAAAAGGGAAAGCCAGGGAAGTGCCTCAGGCAATCGCAAAAGCTGCAGAGGATGCTAAAAAAAATCTAATAAGAGTTCCACTCAAAGAGACGACGATTCCATACTATATAAAAGGAGTTCATGGAGGTGGTGCTGTCATCTTAAGGCCTGCTTCTAAAGGAACCGGTGTTATTGCGGGCGGGGCCGTGAGGGTCATCATGGAGCTTGCTGGAATAAAGGATATTTTGACCAAATCATTGAGAAGTAATAATCCAATAAGTGTTGCTCATGCGACTATTGATGCGTTAAAAAAACTAAAGAGCTCTGAAAAAGTCTCTGAAAATAGAGGAAAATCAAAGGACGTCATATGGCAGTAAAGAAGCCGTTATTAAAAAAAACGAAAGAAGAAACAAAAATGACAGACCAAAAGATAAAGCAAAAACCAGCAGAAAAACAATTAAGGATAAAACTCGTGCGGAGCCCCATAGGCCGCCCTCAAAAACAGAGGGAGGTTGTGAAAGGATTAGGTTTAAGGAAGCTGAATTCTGAGGTCATCCGCAAAGATTGTCCGGAAATTTGGGGCATGATTAGAAAAATTCCTCACTTGGTGAGAGTGGAGGCATTGGAGAAAAAATGAATCTGAGCAATCTTCACCCAGCAAAGAATTCAAATAAGAATAGAAAAAGAGTTGGCCGAGGGCCTGGTTCTGGGCATGGGAAAACAGCGGGACGCGGCACAAAAGGTCAGAAGTCAATTTCTGGATACTCTCGCAAAAGAGGATTTGAAGGTGGGCAAATGCCTTTAAACAGAAGGGTCCCAAAGAGAGGTTTTACGAATATCTTCCGGAAAGAATATGTAGAAGTGAATATCGACCGGTTAGATAAGATTAAGAAGGAGGAAATTCACCCAAAGGATCTTGTCGAGGCAAGAATCATAAAAAAAGAATCCGAAAGTCTAAAAATATTAGGGAAAGGAAAGATTTCTTCGCAAAAAATCGTTTATGCGCATAAGTTTTCGCAGTCCGCCAAAAAGAAAATCGAAGACGCGGGTGGGAAAGCAATTCTTATTGGAAGTTAAAGATGCTTGAAAGTATAAAAAACATTTTCAGTATTCCAGACTTGAGAAAAAGGGTTATTTTTACATTAATGATCCTGGCTGTTTACAGAATTGGTGCTCAAATTCCTAACCCTGGTATAAGTGCTGCTGCATTAGCGGAATTCTGGCAGGCTCAAAAAGGGACTATTTTAGGGTTTGTTGATTTATTTTCAGGTAGAAACATGTCACGAATGACCATTTTCGCATTGGGCATAATGCCATATATCAGTGCCTCGATTATTCTTCAGCTTCTACAGGTTGTTTGGCCCTACTTGGAGAGATTATCCAAAGAAGGGGAACTTGGACGGAAAAAAATTACTCAATATACTCGATACGGAACAATTTTTATTTGTGTTATCCAGTCCTTTGGGATTGCTATGTTCCTTGAAGCATTAAGGAGTCCAGGAGGAGCGCCGATTGTTTCTCATCCAGGTATAGGATTTAAATTTCTGACTGTTCTAACCCTCACAACAGGGACTGTTTTTATCATGTGGTTAGGGGAGCAGATTTCAGAAAGAGGCATTGGAAATGGAATATCGCTTATCATTTTTGCAGGGATCGTAGTCGATTTTCCAAGAGGGTTGCAGGGACTTTTGGTTGGGCTGCGGACAGGTGATATGTCTCCTTTAAAGATCATCTTTCTCATGATTATAATGCTTGCGGTTGTAGGAATAATCGTTTTTGTGGAAAGAGGACAGAGACGCATTCCAGTCTCTTATGCGAAACGGGTCGTGGGGAGAAAGATTTACGGAGGACAGAGCACTCATCTTCCCTTGAGGGTAAATACCGGAGGAGTGATTCCTATTATTTTTGCAGCATCTATAATCACTATTCCCTCCACCATAGCTCAGCTTGTGAAAATTCCGGCATTTCAGTCGGTAGCCCAGCAGTTCGGCTTGGGCATGCCTTTGTATAATTTAGTTTATGTAAGTGCGATTATTTTCTTTACATATTTTTATGTGTCAATTATTTTTAATCCTACCGATGTTGCAGATAATTTAAAGAAATATGGCGGATTTGTTCCAGGTATCAGACCAGGGAGAAACACTGCTGATTTTATCGATAATATTCTTTCCCGCATTACTTTAGTGGGAGCCCTTTATTTGGCCATCATAGCTATCCTTCCTGAGTTTTTTATGACAGGATTTAAACTCCACACACTTCCTTTTATAGGAAGTTTTTTAGAAGCCAACTTGCCAAATTGGTTTACACAAGGGATGAATATAAATTTTTATTTTGGGGGAACATCTATCCTTATTGTAGTTGGCGTAGCGATGGATACCCTCCAGCAAATTGAGGCCCAACTTGTGATGAGACACTATGATGGCTTCATGCGTCGTGGGCGACTTAGGGGAAGGAGAGGATGAGAATTATTCTATTAGGACCTCCGGGAAGTGGAAAAGGGACACAAGGTGACTTTATCGAAAAAAAATACGGATTCCCGAAAGTGTCTTCAGGTGACCTGTTGCGCCAAGCTGTAAAAAATGAGGCACTTTTAGATGAGGAAGTAGAAGGAGCCTTAAATTGTGGCAGATTGGTCAGTGATGATATTATTATGCTAATGATTAAAGATAGAATTTGCCAGGAAGATTGCCGAAAGGGTTATGTTATGGATGGATTCCCGCGCAACTTGAATCAAGCAAAGATGTTTGAGGAGATAAATGGAAAGAGAAAGGAAATCGTTCTGGATATATATTTGAGTGAAAAAACTTTGATTGAAAGACTTGGAGCAAGGCGTATTTGTCCTCAATGTGGTGCAATTTACAACATGAAGCTTCAATGCCCAGAGAAAGAAGAGACATGTGATGTGTGTGGAGTAAGACTTGTTCGTCGCCAAGATGATGAACTCCATGTAATAAAAGAGCGTTTGCGAGTATACAGAAACCAGGAAAAAACTCTAATAGATTATTACAAGCAAAAAGGTGTTTATAACAAAATTGACGGAGAGAAAAATATAGAAGGTGTTTTCAGTGATATTTGTGAAATAATGGATAAAGCGATTGCATAGTCTATAAAGATAGAGTAAAGATAATGATTGTTTATAAAAGCGAGGAAGAAATTCTGGTGATGAAGAAGAGCAACCAGATTGTCGCTAAAATTCTATCCGAATTGAAAAAGATGATTCGTCCAGGAATACAGACGAAAGAACTAGAACAGTATGCCGAGAAAAGGGCAAGAGAGATGGGTGCTGTACCAGCGTTTAAAGGTTATCGTGGTTATCCTGCTTCCCTGTGTACATCCATTAATGAGGAGATTGTCCACGGGATTCCTTCTTCTCGAAAGTTGAGAGAAAGGGATATAATCAGCTTGGATTTTGGTATTGTATATAATGGATTTTATGGTGATGCTGCAGTTACTTATCCAGTAGGAGAAGTTGACGCTCATGCTGAGAAACTTATCCTTACAGCTGAAAAAGCTTTTTTTCATGGCATAAAGCAGTTCAAGGAAGGGAATAGGATATCGGATATTTCCTATGCGATTCAGATGTATGTTGAATCTCAAGGTTTCTCTGTGATACGAAGTTTTGTTGGGCATGGCATTGGATTTTCGCTTCATGAAGAACCACAGGTGCCAAATTTTGGTTTTCCAGGCCATGGCCCAAAAATAAAACCCGGGTTAGTCCTGGCGATTGAACCCATGATAGCTCTGAAGGACTGGAGAGTTGAAATTCTTAAGGATAACTGGACTGCAGTTACAAAAGATAGAAGCTTATCAGCTCATTTCGAACACACAGTGGCTCTTACTCGAAATGGCTTGGAAATTTTAAGCCATTTAGAGGATGAAGAAGTATTAGAATCTCTGAAGGGGTCGCAGCATGCCTAAGCAAGATGTGGTTGAGACCGAAGGAATTGTTCTGGAAACCCTTCCAAATGCTATGTTCCGTGTGGAGTTGGCCAATAAACACAAAATATTGGCCCATATATCAGGAAAAATGCGAAAGCATTTCATCCGTATTCTTCCTGGAGACAGAGTTTTGGTTGAGCTTTCTCCATATGACCTTACTAAAGGAAGGATTACATATAGATTTAAATAAAGGACAAGAGTTATGAAAGTTAGAGCGTCAATAAAAAAGATTTGTCGGAACTGCCGTATTATTAAAAGAAAAGGCACGCTTCGTGTGATTTGTCCGAATCCGAAGCATAAACAAAAACAAGGTTAAATGAGGTAAAAATGGCAAGAATTGCAGGAATCACACTTCCATCAGAAAAAAGGATTGAGATTGGACTTACTTATATCTTTGGTATTGGCCGCACAAAAGCCAATAAAATCCTTCAAGAGACAAACATAGATAAAGATAAAAAAGTTAAGGATTTAAGCGAGGATGAGGTAAATAAAATCCGTCAGATCATTGAAAAAAGAGAAAAAATAGAAGGAGATCTCAGGAAAGAGATCAATATGAATATTAAAAGGCTAATGGATATTGGCTGTTACAGGGGACTACGTCATAAAAGGCGTCTGCCTGTAAGGGGGCAGAGGACAAAAACAAATGCAAGGACAAGAAAAGGTCCACGTGGCCATGTAATAAAGAAAAAATAGAAAAACAGGGAGAATTTGATGGCTAAACCTAGAAAGAAAACCAAGAAAAAGAAGATAAAGAAAGAAATTGGCTTTGGAGTTGCCTATGTTCAATCAACGTTTAACAATACAATCATAACGATTACTGATCATCAAGGAAATACAGTTTGCTGGGCTAGCTCAGGAACTGCTGGCTTTAAAGGAGCACGAAAAGGGACTCCATTTGCTGCACAATTAGCAGGAAAAGAAGCTTCTGGAAAGGCCAGAGAATTTGGTGTTAGGTATGTGGATGTCAAAGTAAATGGGCCTGGTGCAGGCAGGGAATCAGCCATTCGAGCCCTTCAATCCAACGGTTTAGAAATAAAATCAATAAAAGATGTTACACCAATTCCACACAATGGTTGTCGTGTAAGGAAGAGACGACGAGTTTAGTCATAGAATAAAGGAGTAAATGAATGTCAAGGTATAGAGAGCCTATCTGCCGACTTTGCCGAGTAGAGAGGACAAAGCTTTTTCTGAAAGGAAGCAAATGTTTGAGTGAAAAATGTCCTTTGGAAAGAAGAGCCTATCCTCCTGGTGAACATGGACGCAGGAGGAGACGGATTCTTGGATATGGAATTCAGTTAAGAGAAAAACAGAAGCTGAAAAGATATTACAGTATGACAGAAAAACAGTTTCGGTTGTTTTTTAAAAGAGGCGAGAAAAAACGAGGCATCACAGGAGAAATTCTTTTATCGATGTTAGAGAGACGGCTGGATAATGTTGTCTTTTTATTAGGTTTCTCTCATTCTCGAGCTCATGCCCGGCAATTGATAACCCACGGCCATTTTCTTATAAATGGCCACAAAGCT
Source organism: Candidatus Aminicenantota bacterium (assembly GCA_014859315.1). Lineage (GTDB taxonomy): Bacteria > Acidobacteriota > Aminicenantia > Aminicenantales > Aminicenantaceae > Kmv29. The sequence continues at coordinate 10,281 of JACUUK010000004.1, read as the reverse complement.
GCAGTGCCATCAATGCTTGTGAAAAAAGGTGATATTATATTTTTCTGTGAAAAATCTGGACAGAGCGAAGAAATCAAAGGGATTGTGGAATCTAATAAGACAAAATCCATTCCTGGCTGGATCAGTGCGGATTTCGAAAAAATGCAGGCCAAAGTAGTCTCTTTGCCAACACGGGAAGATATTTCTTTTCCAGTCGAAGAGCATTTGATAGTTGAGCTTTATTCGAAATAATTGGCCCTTTAATACGAAAGGGAGTAAAAAGGATTTGTTTATCTATAGATTAAGCAAATATAACGAAATAATTATAGGATCGGAAAAGGAGGACACATGATAGAAACAGGATTTCAGAGGCCAAAGTATCTCGAGTGCGATTACGAAACATTAACAGAAAAATACGGCAAGTTTTCTGCTCAGCCGTTTGAAAGAGGATATGGAGTTACAATAGGAAATTCCTTGAGGAGAATTCTCCTCTCATCTATTACGGGTGCAGCTATTACCAATGTGCGTATTCAGGGAGTTCTCCATGAGTTTTCAACTATTCCTGGGGTAGTAGAAGATGTTACAGATATTATTCTTAACCTAAAAAGCATTCCTTTGAAGCTGGAAGGGTCTGAACCGAAAACCATGACATTGAAGTTGACAGGGCCAACAGAAGCAAAAGCATCGGATATTGCTCATGACTCAAGCATAGAAATTCTCAACCAGGATGTTCATATTGCTTCCCTTGAACATGATGGAAAGCTGGATATCGAGATGATTGTGAAAAACAATAGAGGATATATTTCAGCCGAGCAAAATTTTGATGACCAGTTGAGCATAGATTACATTCCTCTGGATTCTTCACACTCTCCAGTATTAAAGGTGAATTACAAGGTCGAACCTGCACGAGTTGGAAAAAGAATAGATTATGAAAAATTAAACTTAGAGATTTGGACCAATGGGGTTATTTTTCCTACGCAAGCTATAGCCCAAGCAGCAAAAATATTGAAAGACCATTTGGTGATTTTCCTGAATGTTGTAGATGAGCCTAGAGAAAGAGAGCAGATTCCTGAGAAAAAGGAAATTCCTTATCTTTCTAAGGTAGATGTCTTGTTGAAATCCATCGAACATTTAGAGCTTTCGGTTAGATCGAATAACTGCCTCAAAGCTGCTGGAATCGAAAAAATATACGAGCTGGTTCAAAAAACAGAAGATGAGCTTCTAAAGACAAAGAACTTCGGTCGAAAATCCCTGACGGAAATTAATGAGACGCTTCAAAAATTGGGATTGGGCCTTAATTTGGAACTGCATGCAAGATTGATAGAGAAGATTGAAAAAGCAAAGATAGAAGCAAAGCCAGATGAAGGAGCAATTGAATGAGACATCGGGTAAAAGGAAAAAAGCTGAGGCGAAATACTGCACAAAGAAGAGCATTGCTGCGTAATCTTGTGACTTCTTTTCTGGAAAAAGAGCGGATGAGAACTTCATTAGCCAAAGCAAAGGCAGCAAGGCCCCTTGCAGAAAAGATAATTACATTAGCTAAAAAAAATACTATCCATGCCAGACGGTTAGCTTTGAGATTTATTTATAAAAAAAGTACAGTCAAAAAGCTGTTTGACGAGATTGCCCCACGTTTTAGCGAGAGGCCAGGTGGATACACACGTATCGTGAAGATTGGACCCCGAGCTGGAGATGGGGCGGAAATGGCAATGCTGGAAATGGTCGGTTCTGAGTTCAAAAAGAAAGAGAAAAAGGATAAAAGCAAAAAGGAAAAGGCCAAATCAAAGTAATAAAATAAATAAAACCTTTTGCTTCGAGTCTATTTTAAGCTATTTCTTATAGAGCAAATCTTATTTAACCTGGATTCAGGTTAATTTTTTATCCAAAGTTTCTGTCCAGGATAAATTTTTGATCTTATGCTAAGTCCGTTAAGTTTGAGTAAGGTGTCGAGGCTAATCCCGAATTTTTTTGCAATATCATAAGGAGTGTCTCCGGATTTTACAGTATAAAGGGAAGCACCTTCTGGTTTTCCTGATTGAATAATGAGCTTTTGTCCAATGCTAAGGATGTCAGTTTTGAGGTTATTCATTTGTTTGATTTGCTTAACTGAAGTGTTAAAAGCACTGGCGATCCAGTAAAGGGAATCTCCTCTTTTAACAATATAAACAAGTTTTTCACCGTCTTTGACAAGCTTCAAGGTGCTGCTTGATGAAGCATAACTCATTCCTTGTGCAGGAATTTTAAGGCGTTGCCCCGGTCTTATCAGATGAAGGCTGCGCAATTGATTTAAGCGGGCAATACTGGAAACCGAACTTCTATAACGTTTGGCGATTGTAGAAAGAGTTTCTCCTCTTCTTACATAATGGATAACATAGGTGGTTTCAGGAGGAATCCATCGTGAGAGTGAATTGATAGCTGCCAATGTTTTTTCTTCATGCCCAACTGGGACCTTCAGGGGATATTCACGGTCGGGTGTGGATTTATGGCGAAGCTCAGGGTTAAGAATCTCCAAAAGGTCTTTATTTAGGCCTAAGGATTCCGAAAGAGTTGAAAGTTTCACAGGGCGGTTGACTATGACTGTTTCGTGTCTGAGTGAAGATTCAGGTTGAGGGAGATTCATTCCGTATTTTTCCGGGTCATTGATGATAAGAAGAGCTGCGATGAAACGGGGAACGAACCTTGCTGTTTCTCGTGGAAGCATTGTATAAAGGTCCCAGAAATTATCCAGATAATTGATTCTTTGCGTGCGTATGACCTTTTGTACTTTAAACTCCCCACAGTTATAAGCTGCAAGTGCTGTTGTCCAATCTCCAAATAACGAATGAAGTTCTGTGAGATATTGTATTGCAGCTTTGGTTGATTTAACCGGATCCATGCGCTCATCGACCCACTGATCCTTTTTAAGTCCGAAACGGTACCCTGTAGATGAAATAAACTGCCATAGGCCAAGTGCCCGTGCTCTGGAAAGGGCCCTTACTTTGAATCCACTTTCAATAAGAGGAATCCATGAAAGCTGTTCTGGGAGTCCTGCTTTTTCCATCTCTTTCAATATCATTTCCCTGTAAAGGCCGGAGCGCATGTAAGATTGCTCAAAGTATTTTCTTTCATTTGTTTGAAACCGCTTGATTTCTTCTTTGACGAATTTGTTTTCAGTAAGAGGAATTGTCTTGTTGTTTCCGTTGACAACTGTCAATCGCGATGCGTAGATTTCTTGTATTCTTTTTGCAATTAGCAGCCGGAGGTCGTTTTTATCCTGAATTAAAGGAGAATCCTGGGGCAAGTCGATCTGAAGAATAATCTTGTAAGCTTCATCCAGGGCTGCTAGTGCTGTTTCTAAATCCCCTTTGTCCCAGGAAATCCGAGCATCTTGATAAGCATCCAATGCTTCTTCAAGCAGTTCAGAAGGATCTTGTGTTTTTGCTTGAGTGATGGAAGTTTCTTCGGAAGAAACGATGTTTTCCTTAAGTTTTATTTCTTCTTTAGTCTCAATACTTGCTTCTTCTTCAACTGCTCCTTGTGACATCGTTTGCTCTTCTGATGAAGGTGGGGAGGCAGAGGGAGGTTGTGGGGTTTTTTGGATTTGACTTTGGTGTGATGTACAACTCCAGATAAAAAAAACGGCGAATAGCGCTAAGAATAAAATTATTTTATTATTTTTCTTAAATTTCATTATAAAAGATTAAATTTATAACACGAGATATACATATAGTCAAGAAAATGTAATTGACTGTCAATGCCACGTTAATTGGAGAATCGGGGACTGTCCCCAATTCTTCATTTCTTTCTATGCCAGTTCCATGCTGTTTCGATGATTGTTTCGATATCCGAGAATTGAAGAGTCCAGCCAAGTATCTGTTCGGCCTTTTCTTTGGAAGCTAAAAGAATCGGGACATCGCCTTCCCTTCGTGGCTTTGGAATGAACTGGACCGCAAGTCCTGTAATTTCTTCTGTTTTACGAATGATTTCTAAAACAGAATATCCCTTGTTAGCTCCTAAATTTATAAACTCACTTTGGGGGGATTGGAGAAGTTTCTTAAGGGCTAACACATGTGCGACAGCTAAATCTGATACATGGATATAATCCCTAATAGCAGTCCCGTCAGGAGTCGGAAAATCTGTGCCAAAAAGATTGAAGCTGTCTTTCCGCCCAAGCAAGAAAAGAAGAATATTAGGAATTAAATGTGTCTCTGGCTCATGCATTTCGCCAATTTGTCCTTCAGGGTCTGCCCCTGCGGCATTAAAATATCGCAGGGAAATGAACCTCAAATCATATGCTCTGGCATAGTCCTTTAAGATAGTCTCAATAAAAAATTTTGTCTTGCCATAAGGATTGCAAGGCCGAAGCGGATGGAATTCTGTAATTGGAGTGCTTTCAGGAATGCCGTAGACAGCTGCGCTGGAGGAAAAAATGAAATTTTTTACGTTAAATGCCAGCATAACTTCAAGAAGATTCAAGCTTGTAACAAGGTTGTGCTGGAAATATTTTTGGGGATTAATGTAAGATTCTCCGACCTGTATGAGAGAAGCAAAGTGGAGGACAGCCTGGATATCATGCATCTTAAAAACTTCAGTGATGGCTTCTTTGTCCATCAAGTCTGCCTTAATAATTTTGCCTCCTGTTATAAGCTCTCTTTTTCCAGAAGAAAAGTTATCCAGAGTGATAACATCAAATCCTTCCTGCAAAAGGTGTTTAACAGTATGGGAGCCTATATATCCAGCTCCACCGGGTACAAGGATTGTCATTGGGACTCCTTTTCTTTTTCTATGATTTTCTTTGCTATTTTTAATCCTTGGTTTCTTGTTTCGAATTCATTGTCTATTTGCAGTTGATACAATTTTTTTAAGATCTTCCCCATGGAAGGCCCAGGGGATACTCCCAATTTGATAAGGTCTCGTCCTAAAATTAGAGGCTTGATTGTTTCTTTGGAGACATTTAATTCATTGAATTTGTCGAGAAGCCAGCGTCCTTCACGGTCTAAACTATGGACAGGCTTTTCATGCCTTCCAGCTCTATCTGCTGCATCAAGATAGATGAGAAGGTCAATTTCCCCATGCACATCTGCAGCAAGGCGGTTCAGGGCCTTCTTTGTGATGACATCCCTGTTTTGCCATAGTTCAGAAGCGCGGTGATGACAACGAATAAGAGGCAAGACGATCTGCTGTAAGTCATATCCATTCCAGGAAAAAATTTTCATGCGTGTAAAGATTTTCTTGGTGATTTTTTCGCCCACAACGTCGTGCCCTTTATTCGTAAGAACCATCCGGCCTTTTTTATATTCCCATTGGGCTGTTAAAGGTTTGCCGATGTCATGGAAAAGAGATGCCAATAGGAGAGCAAGTTTTTTTGCCTTGGGAAGATTGAAACGATCGGATATCCTTTTTCCCTGGTCAACCGTGATTTTTGTGTGAGGCCAAACAGTATGGTGGCCATACATATCCTTTTCTGGGTGGAAAATGGTGTCCTGGATAGAGAATGTTAACTTGTAGAGCTCAGGGAAAAGTTGCCGCAGAGCATCGAGCTTGAATAGTTCCTCTAAGCCTACAGATGGCTGAGGGGAAAGAAGCAGGATTTTAAACAGCTCTTCATTTATTCTCTCAGCACTTAATCCTTTTAAATCAATATGTTGAGCGATTTCATAGATTGCAGGGTCCATAGAGAAATTGAGAATCGAAGCAAAACGCGCTGCACGGATAATCCGTAAAGGGTCTTCAGAAAAAGATGAAGGATTAGTCATCCTCAGCCGTTTGTCAGCAATGTCTTTTTTCCCATTAAAAGGGTCTATAAGAAGGCCATCGCTCAGGCGTAATGCTATTGAATTACACCTGAAATCCCTCCTTTCTAAATCCTTTTCCAGAGGAATATCTGGATCTGTGATTATGTGAAAGTCTTTGTGCCCACGGATTTCTTTTTCTGCAGCACGATCTTTTCTGGGAAGGGCTATATCATAAGTTTTCCCTTTGATTGTGAATTTGATGACACCAAAACTTTTGCCAACGAGGTCAACTTTTCCGAGAGGTTTTAATTTATTTACGACCTCATCAACCGTATGATGAATTATAAGGATATCGACATCTTCAGATGGGTTTTCACGCAATAGATCGCGGACATATCCACCAACAGCATAGATATCATCTCCGAAATGCTTTATGAAAAAATCCTTTTCTCTAAATGTTGCGTTCAAAATATTCATTTACGCCCTTTTCTCTATATGAAATTCTTGCCACTCTTAACAACGAAAGCTCTGTTCAAGTTAATGCTCTATCTTTTATAACTAATGGCGTATGCCTTTGAAAAATCTTTTTCAGGATATATTTTATTCTGAAAATTTTGCCAGAAGATCTTTAACAGCATCCTTATGTACCATAAAGCTCAAAACTTTGAGTCTTACGAAATCGTCTCTATAGAAATAATATCCTTTGAATTTTCCACGATGAGCTCCTCCTCCAGAATCCTTGATTAATAACCAAGTGTGTGGCTGTGTACTCGTATATCCAACAGCATGAAACGCATGGTCATCAGTGGAAGTTCTGTTCGTGAACCGGAATTCCCGGCTTTCTTGGTCAATGAGTTTTTGAGGGATGTCAAAAGTTGGCACTATAGCAATATCTTCTTCCCCGTTTATTCCGGGTTCTGAAACATCGCCTCCAAGAGCAACAGTGTATCCATTTTTTAGTGCATTCTCGATTGCACTATAAAAATCTTCGAGAGGAACATTGTAATATTCTTTACTGTGCCACCAGTTGTCAGGTGCTTTATATTCGCCTTTTGTGTAAAAAGGAAGGTATTTAAAACTCATGAAACACACGTAATCATCAAGAGGGAGCTCGAGCACTTTGTCCAAATATTCTTTGGGCGTCGTGGTTTCTCCGTTTACTTCGATTGTTTCAGGGGGTGGTCCAAGATGTTTGCTTAATATACTCTTGACATAACTAATGGCTTTATCTTCGTCCCAGTATTCATTTTCCTTGCAAAAATTAAGGTAGTTTCTTATTTCTTGAAAAAGTTTTGAATGATCATGCTCTGTTTGTCCTTGAAGAAGGCCTGTGTAATCCGAGGCACGCACAGCACCGTATTGTTTCATGCGTTCAATAACAGCATTGTGTTCTGAACCTTGTCCAAGGAAGGAATCGCCTTTCTCCTGGATGAAGCGCCTTGCTTTTTCCACATATTCCCAGTAGACCGTATACATTTCTGAAAGTTCAACCTCTCCTTTTCCGAGTCGATTAAGCTCTGATTCCAGAAAGGATGTTGTTGCAAAGCTCCAGCAGGTTCCTGTTTTGTATTGACGTATTGGGGGAAGATGGGAAAGTTGTGTGAATTCATCAAGCGAGGCAGGACGTTCAATTCTGGAAAAGTCTAAAGATAGATATTCTCGTTCTTTTCCTCTGATTTCTCTTTTTTTATAAATAGCTTCATTTTTCTCCTGAAGCTCTGCATCTCCGATTTGAATCATCTGCTTTTCAATGACTTTTTCTTTAGGGGAGCATGCATTGAATAAAGAAAAAGATGAGAGCAAAAGAAGAAAGCAAAAAAGAACAACACTGGCTCTTTTCATGAATAAACCTCCTTTAATGATTTAAGATATGATTTTGCATAATCCATAACTATTTCTATTATTATATGTATACTTTAGAAAGCAATTCAAACATTTTTTTTGATACTCGAGGACTTGTCCTTACAAGGCCAATAATGTATGCTTAATTCTCAAAAATAGAAAAGAAGGAATGCCATGGTGAAAAAAATCTGTTTTTATAGTGCGGCTTTCTGGGTATTATTGGTCCTGGCCTTAAATGGAGGTTTAAAAGACGACCTTCAGATATCATTGGAAGATAAAGTCATAAAAGATCTCAGGCCCACAGGTCTTTCGTTGGTTTTTTACGTAAAAATAAGCAACACCTCCAAAAAAACCTATGAGCTTTCCGGCTATTCTTATCGTTTTGTGGTTAATCAAAAGGAATATATCCGGTTAAACACCTCTTTAGGTGAGTCGATTCAGATTGATGCGAGGCAACACACATTGATTGCAATCCCTGTGAAGATTACATATGAACATCTGTTTCGCACGGTGAGTGAAGTTGAAAACAAAGATAAAGCCGTGTGTTATTTAATGGGAGAACTTGCATTTTCAGAGAAGGGGAGAGAAAAAGGACGCCTTTCTTTTGCTTTCTCTGGAGAATTCCCTATTTTTAAAAAACCTGATGTTAAAATCGTAGCCTTAAAAGTAAATGATTTGACTATTGGTGGAGCGGATATAAATCTCCATGTGAAATTCTCTAATCAAAACGGGTTTGAGCTTCTGGTGGACCGCATAGACTATGAAATCAAGATTGGTGGACATGAAATAGGCAAAGGCTGGATTGGTGGAGATAAAAGCATTGAGGCCTATGGAGAAAAGAATTTTTCGCTTCCGATGCTCCTGAATTTTTTTGAAGTCGGCAAAGAGATTTATGCATTTCTGCAACAGACTTCGGCCTTGTGCGAATTTTCTGGAGAGGTAAGTATACAAACCGTTTGGGGAATGATAACAGTCCATTATAAAGAACAGGAAAAAGTTGCAATTATTAAAACCAGCTGAAATAAAAGATGGTTTTAACCTGGATTATTCACGAGTCGAGGTTGCTGCAGATGCAAGGCACAGGGTATGCAGCTGTGGTCGTCCACCGCAAATGCCCTGTAACGAAGCAGATGCAGTTAGATCGGCTCGCCCGAAGGGTAAAGAATGCCGACATAGAAAATAAGTGCATGGGAAAAGAGTTGAATGTTATGCTGAAGGAAAAATCAACGTAACTGGCAGATATAATGGAAAATAATTATTGGTGTCGGCATAATTTATGAATAGTCCAGGTTAGATGCTGAGTATTATCATCCCGACTTTTAATCGTGCTTCGTTCTTGAGAGAAGCTATTCAATCTGTTTTGGCCCAGGACCAGTTTGAAACTCTTTATTCCTCAGGGGAAATAGAGATCTTAATTGTGGATGATGGTTCATCAGATGGAACAAGAGACATCGTAGAGGCATTTAGGCCAAGGGTGAAGTATTATTATCAAACACATAAAGGTGTGAGTTCTGCTCGGAATAAAGGCCTGAGGCTTGCAAAAGGCAATCTTATTGCTTTCCTGGATTCAGATGACCTATGGAACAGGGATAAACTGAGGATTCAGATGAATTTCATGAATGCGTTTCCCAAAGTAATGGTTTGTTATACAGAGGAAATCTGGATAAGGCGTGGAGTTTTTGTAAACCCCAAGAAAAAGCATAAGAAATATTCCGGATACATATTCGATAAGGTCCTTACGATATGTCTGTTAAGCCTTTCTTCGGCTATGTTCAGGAGGGAAGTCTTTGATGAGGTAGGATGCTTTGATGAGGAATTTCCAGCATGCGAAGATTATGACTTTGGAATTCGCGTAGCACAGAAATATCCTGTGTATCTTATCAGAAAGCCCCTAATTGTGAAAAGAGGAGGGCATGCTGACCAACTTTCCAGGAAATATTGGGGAATGGATAGATTCAGAATCAGGGCCTTGGAAAAGGCTTTAACTTTGGATTTGACTCTGGAACAGAGGCGGCTTGTTGAGCAGGAATTAATAAAAAAGTGCCAGGTACTGGTTGCTGGTTATAAAAAAAGGAATAAAATGAAAGATGCACAAAAATATTTGCAACTTATAGATAAGTATAAAAAAAAAGAGGAGGGAACATGAGTATTTTAGAAGCCATAAAGAATCGAAGAAGTGTCCGGAGATATAAAGAAGACCCTATTCCTGATGAAGTCCTTTACCGCATTCTGGAGTCTGGGCGTTTGGCACCTTCAGGGAAGAATCTTCAGCCCTGGAAGTTTATTGTTGTTAAAGATGCAAAGTTGAGAGAGAAACTGGCAGAGGCCTCTGTGCGCCAGTATTTCATGGCTAAAGCACCGATTACTATTGTAGCATGCGGTCTTCCTGATAATTGTTATGCGCACATGGGGCGATACATGAAATCCTGGCCTGTGGATGTCGCAATTGCCGTAGAGCATATGATACTTCAGGCACAGGAGGAAGGGATGGGGACTTGTTGGATCGGTGCTTTCGATGAAGCCGAGGTGAAGGAAATTCTTGGTGTTCCTGAGAATATCAGAGTGCTTGCCCTTACCCCATTGGGATATCCTGATGAGGAACCAGCCACCCGCGGCCGCAAGCCCATTGAAGAGATTATATCCTTTGACAAATATTAACAAGTGGGGACAGTCCCCAAGGAAGTATCTCTATTTCCGTGACAGTTAATTATGAACGTGTAATCTGGTCACAGCGCCGGTTCCCCTC
>JACUUK010000067.1 GCA_014859315.1 Candidatus Aminicenantota bacterium | reverse complement strand
GAATAATCATTGAGTAGGAAAAAATTATTAAGATGCGAGTAATAACTTTAATACATTAAAAATGGGAATATTTGCGAGAAACCCGCGTGAGGAGAACAATATGAAGATTTTGCTAATGGCTGTTATATCCATGTTTTTTATAGCTGCGGTTTCTTGTAACTTATTGCAAAAGAAAAATAAGGCGGATTTAGTTCTAATGAACGGCGTGGTTTGGACAGTAGATTTGGATCAGCCGTCTGTTGAAGCTGTGGCTATAAAAGGCGAATATATTCTTTCGATTGGAACTTCGAAAGAAATAAAAGGGTTTATTGGAAAGCATACTCGAGTCATTGACTTGAACGGGCGATTGGTGTTGCCGGGTTTCATTGATAGCCACGCACATTTTCTTGAAGGTGGGCTTTCTTTATCAAGGATTCAACTGCATGAAGTCTCGAGCCGTGAAGAATTTATTGCTAAAATCAAGGCAAGAGTAGCTGAGCTAAACAAAGGAGATTGGATTCTCAGCGGGAATTGGGACCATCAGAGGTTACACCCACCGGAACTTCCTAAAAAGGATTGGATAGACTCTGTTACTCCTTATAATCCTGTTTGTGTGAACAGGCATGATGGGCACATGCTCCTTGTAAATAGTCTTGCTTTGAAGGAAGCTGGTATCACCAAGCATACAGAATCTCCTCTTGGCGGAGAAATCTTAAAAGACCCAAAAACAGGAGAGCCGACAGGAATTTTGAAAGATGCTGCCATGGACCTTGTGTTGCGAGTTATTCCAGAGCCTTCTTTAGACGAAAAAATAAAAGCTGCGGAATTGGCTTTAAAGCATGCAAACTCACTTGGAGTAACTTCTATCCATGATATGGCTGGTTTGGAAAACTTTGAAATCTACCAAAAATTATTGAAAGACAATAAACTTACAGTACGAATCTCTGTTTATGTGCCAATCAAAGAAGCAGATAATATTGATGGTCTCAAAAAACAGCTGTCTTTTAAGAATCCATTTTTGAAAATAGCCGGATTTAAGGGGTTTGTTGATGGCTCTTTAGGGTCTTCGACTGCCTTGTTTTTTGATTCATATTTGGATGATCCAAATAATAGAGGATTGCTTGTATCGGATATGTTTCCTGAAGGAGCAATGGAGAAAAGAATTTCTTTGGCTGATAAAGATGGCTTTCAGGTTGCTGTTCATGCAATTGGAGATAAAGCAAATCATATGATACTCGATATTTTCGAGAGAGTAATCGCACAAAATGGAAAGAAAGAACGAAGGTGGCGAATTGAGCATGCCCAGCATTTGTTCATGGAAGACATCCAGCGGATAGCAAGCCTTCGAGTGATTACATCTGTTCAACCCTATCATCTTGTAGATGACGGGCAGTGGGCGGAAAAAAAGATAGGCAGCGAGAGGTGCCGTCTTACATATGCTTTTAAATCCATTCTTGAACATGAAGGAATTCTTGCATGCGGTTCTGATTGGACAGTTGCCCCACTGGATCCTCTCACAGGAATCTATGCAGCGGTCACTCGCAGGACACTTGATGGCAAGAATCCTCAGGGATGGTTTCTAGAACAGAAGATATCATTAGAGGAAGCGATAAAAGGGTATACCCTAAACGGCGCTTTTGCGGAATTCTCTGAAGGCACAAAGGGATCGATAAAAAAAGGAAAATTCGCTGACTTAGTGGTTCTCAGTCATAATCTATTTGATATTCCTCCTGAAAAGATTAATGAAGCAGAAGTTCAAATCACAATTTTAAATGGAAAAGTTATTTATGTGAAATAGCGTAGAATGATGATTTTTTTATATTTTATATTATTGATTGCTTCCTTTGTTGTGTTATTTAAATGTGCAGAAAAACTTGTTGATGGGGCTTCTGAAATTGCCAATGTGCTAAATATCCCAAAAATGATTGTGGGAATTGTCCTTGTTGCCCTGGCGACAACGGCTCCTGAATTTGGAGTCTCTGTCCAGGCCGCTTTCTTAGGACATCCAGAGATAGCATTGGGAAATGCCATTGGATCTGTTATTTGTGATGATGGTATTGCTTTGGCTCTTGCAGCCATTATCGCCCCTGTTGCAATATTTGTAAACTGCAGATTGCTTAAAATCGTAGGTCTATTTTTGCTCTCAATAGATGTTTTGGCCTATTTTTTAGCAAAAAACGGAACACTGGGACGATTGGAAGGATTGCTATTTCTTTTCATTTTAGCTGTATATTTTATTTTCCTCATAAAGAAAAGAAACTTGGGATTAAACAAAGGTAGCGAAGAAACAGGCATTGATGATGAAAAAAAAGAAAAAAACCCTTCAAGAAAAGGTCGATTGAAAAAGCCTGCTTTGCTATTTGCTGGAGGCATTGTTGGTGTAATTGTAAGCAGTCGAATCGTGCTCTGGGCCTCTATTAATATTGCAAGTTATTTTGGCATTTCCGAGACAATAATCGGTTTAACGGTCATCGCTATAGGGACATCATTGCCAGAGATAAGCACGTGTATCACAGCAGCCCGAAAAGGAGAGGGGGAAATTGCTGTAGGAGATATTATTGGTGCGGACATCCTGAATATTTTATGGATTATAGGTGCTTCTTCTATTGCTAACCCGATTACTGTTGATTTGGATGTAATAAATTTCACATTTCCATATATGATTTTAATTGTTGCAGTCATGCTCGGAAGCATGCGCATTGGCTGCCGCTTGGGAAAATTGAAAGGATTCATACTTTTGGTGCTTTATATTTTTTATTTGTATTTAACACTCACATTTTTCATATAATAGAACCTATTGGATTTCGTATGGATATAATACTAAAAAGATACAAGACCGAGAGAAAAGAACTTATTCACATTCTCCATGAGGTTCAGAAAGAATATGGCTATATCCCTGTCGAAAGCGTTTCTGCTATTTCCAAATACTTAAGAATTTCTGAAAGCGAGATTTTTGGAATCCTGACTTTTTATAAAGCTTTTACATTGGAACCACGTGGGAAACACCATATTACCATATGTATGGGAACAGCTTGTCACATTAGAGGCGCCCCTAAGATTTTAGAGGAAGTGCAGAGGCAGCTTGGCATAGATGCAGGTGAGACAACCCCTGACAGAATGTTTTCTCTGGAGACAGTGAATTGTCTTGGATGCTGCGCAATAGGCCCTGTGGCTGTGATTGATGGGAATTATTATTCAAATATAACTACAAAAAAAATAAATTCGATTATAAAAGAATATAAAAAGATTGAGTAATCGTTATGAAAAAAATTAATAGCCCTGACAAATTAATAGAGTGGAGGAGAAGAATCATTTCTGAAACCCCTTCTTATGAGAAAACAATTGTTATTTCTTCTGGAACTTGCGGCCAGGCGAGCGGTTCTCTTCAGATAATAGAAGCTTTTACTCAGGAATTGGAAAAAAGGGGGCTTGAGACTAAGGTAAGAATAAAGATAACAGGCTGTCATGGTTTCTGTGAAATGGAGCCCAATGTTATTATTTACCCAGATGAAATTTATTATATAAAACTCAAGCCAAAAGACATTCCGGAAATAATAGAAAAAACTATTCTGGAAGATAAAATTATTCCTTCTTTGCTTTACCAATTTTCCGAGGCTTCCCCCAAAGTGAGCAAACTAAGGGAAATCCCATTTTATAAAAAGCAGATGCGCCTTCTAACAGGGAATAACATTGAGATAAACCCAACCAGCATCGAAGATTACGTTGCACTGGATGGTTATCAGGCGTTAAGTAAAGTGCTTTTCAATATGACATCTGAAGAAGTTATTGCAGAAATCAAAAATTCAGGATTAAGGGGAAGGGGAGGGGCAGGATTTCCGACGGGAAGAAAGTGGGAAATCTGCCACAAAGTAGATTCTGATGTGAAATACATCATCTGTAATGCTGATGAAGGAGACCCTGGGGCATATATGGATAGAAGTTTATTGGAGGGAAATCCTCATAGTGTGATAGAGGGAATGATCATAGGTGCGTATGCTATTGGGGCCTCAGAGGGGTTTATTTATGTTCGGATGGAATATCCGTTGGCTGTAAAACATGTGATGACAGCATTGGAACAGGCAAAAAAATTCGGGTTTTTAGGAGAATCTATTCTCGGGTCAGAATTCCGGTTTGATATTCATTTAGTCCAAGGAGCTGGAGCATTTGTTTCTGGAGAGGAAACATCATTGATGGCTTCTATCGAAGGGAGGCGTGCGTTCCCGAGTCAAAGACCGCCGTTTCCTGCTCAAAAAGGGCTCTGGGGAAAGCCCACAAATATCAACAACGTGGAAACATGGGCCAATGTCCCCCTTATCGTAAACAACAGTGCTGACTGGTACTCTCAAATAGGAGCAGAAACAAGCAAGGGAACAAAAATATTTTCTTTAGTGGGAAAAATAAACAATACAGGATTGGTTGAAGTGCCTATGGGAATCACGTTGAAAGAAATCATCTTTGACATTGGAGGGGGCATAAAAAATGATAAAAAATTTAAAGCCGTCCAAACCGGAGGTCCTTCCGGAGGTTGCATTCCCAAGAAAATGTTAAGCCTTCAGGTCGACTACGAAAGTCTCACCCAAGCGGGCTCTATAATGGGCTCAGGCGGTATGATCGTCATGGATGAGGATACTTGCATGGTGGATGTTGCACGCTATTTTCTGAATTTTACTCAAGAAGAGTCCTGTGGCAAATGTGTTCCATGTCGGGTTGGAACAAGGCAGATGGTAAACATTTTAACACGTATTACTCAGGGGAAGGGAGAAGAAGATGATCTGAAGAAACTTGAAGAATTGGCAATGACAGTAGAATCAACCTCTCTTTGCGGGTTAGGACAGACAGCTCCCAATCCAGTGATTACGACAATTCGTTATTTCAGGGATGAATATGAAGCTCATATTAAACGCAAAAGTTGTCCAGCTCTTTCTTGTAAGGACTTAATAATCTATTATATCGAGCCTGATAAATGTATTGGATGCATGTTATGTAAGAAAAACTGCCCTGTGGGGGCAATAAGCGGAATAAGGAAGGAAGTCCATATTATAGAACAGAGTGCTTGTGTTAAATGCGGAGTTTGTATGGATGTTTGTCCTTCAAAAGTGAAAGCTGTCTCTAAATATACAGGAAGAAAAAAAGATAAAATCCTCAAGAACGACTCAGGAAATAGAATGAAAAAATGAAGATAATTATTGATAAAAAAGAAATTATTGCAGAGAACAATAAAACAATCTTAGATATAGCAAGAGAAAATGATATTTATATTCCTTCTCTTTGTAATCACTCCAAGTTAAGCCCTTATGGAGCTTGCCGCCTTTGCATTGTAGAGATTAAAGGTCGAAAGGGCTATTTTCCATCCTGCTCGATTTTTCCAGAAGAAGGAATGAATATTAAGACCGATTCGCCCAAGCTTAAAAGGTTGAGACGCAACATCCTGGAGCTTATTCTTTTAGAGCATCCTAACGCCTGTCTCATTTGTGGAGAAAAAGAAAATTGTGATGAATACAAATCAACTATCCGGAAAGTCTCTGAAGTAACAGGGTGTGTGCTTTGTCCAAGTAATGGTACCTGTGAGCTTCAGGAAGTTGTAAATGCGTTGAACTTGAAGAGTATAAGGTTTCCGTCTTTATACCGGGATTCTGAAATAAGAAAAAATGACCCTTTTTTTGACAGGAATTACAATTTGTGCATCTTATGTGGAAGATGTGTGAGGGTTTGCCATGAAATAAGAGGAGTCTCAGTGTTATCTTTTGTTTACCGCGGTTCAAAAACAACTATCGGAACTGTTCTTGATTGGAACCTTCATGAATTAGGATGCCAGTTTTGCGGGGCCTGTGTTGATGTGTGTCCAACAGGAGCTCTGACAGAGAAATCGAAAAAGTATGAACAATCTCCTGATAGAAAAGAAAGAACTATCTGTGGGATTTGCAGCATGGGCTGTGAACTTGAAGTAGAGATTAGAAATGGCAGGATTTTAAGCTGTTATCCTCGAAAGGATGGCCCTGTGAACGAAGGACAGGCATGTGTAAGAGGAAGGTTTGCCTTAAAAGAGATTGTGTGTCATCCAAAGAGAATTCATTATCCTTTAATAAGAAAGAAAAAGAAACTGGAGGAAGTTTCGTGGGATGAAGCGATAGATTTTATTGCGGAAAAATTAAAGACATATAAAGGAAGCCAGGTTGCCTGCATTCTTTCTTCTCAGGTTTCTTGTGAAGATAGTTATGTGTTTCAAAAATTTGCAAACAATGTGTTGAAAACAAAGAACATAGGAACTATAGCAGCCAATCCTGATCTGGAGCGATTTTCTCAAAAGAGTGACTGTGAGCTCATGAGCAATTTCAGAATCAGAGATATTTCAAAAGCGAAAGTAATATTTCTTATAGACTCGAATGTTTCTGTTTCCAATCCGATTATTTGGATCGAAATTTTAAAGGCAGTATCAAATGGGGCTAAACTTGTAGTAATAGATTCTCTTAGATGGCCATACAGCCGCCAGGCAACCATTTGCTTACAGATAAAACCTGGAACTGAGAGTTATTTATTCGCATTGATTGCAAAGCTGCTTCTTGGTGAAGAGCAGGAAGAAAATTTCCCCAACACAGAATATTTTAATTTTTATAGAGAATTTCTGAGTAAAATCCAGATGTCAGAGGCACTGGAAGCAATAGGCATAGAAGAGAAAGAAGCAAAAAAAACGGCAGAAATTTTAAATGAAGATGGACTAAAGTATTTCATTTTTGGCTCAGGATTCACACAGTATTCATGGGGAATATCTAATTTGACTTCCCTATGGAACCTTTCGCTTCAAACCCAGGCACGAGTGATTCCCTTAACTTTTGAAAGCAATTTGAAAGGTGTTTTGCAAACAAGCCGCCCATTTTCAGCAATGAAAAAAGATTTTGCTGAGATTTACAAGATTATTTCGGATGGAAAGATTAAAGCTCTTTATTCAAACGGTCCGATTCCTTTATATTCTAAAAAATCCATTGAGTTTATAGTTGTTCAAGACAGCTTTATGAATGAAAATCTGATGGTGGCGGATGCTGTTTTGCCTGCTTCGACTTTTTTAGAAACAGAAGGAACTTTTGTAAATGTAGAAGGACGAATCCAAAAATTCAATAAAGTTATAGATCCGTTGGGAGAGTCACGGCCTGATTGGTGGATAGTGGCTCAATTGGGGAAAAGGATGAGAGGCAAGGGTTTTGATTATAAAAAACCTTCAGAAATAATGGCTGAAATCAAAAGGAAAATACCTGAATTCAAAAATGTGTCTTACAACCAGCTAAAAAAAGGCATTGAAATTTTTATTAACCATAAGGAGACTGGGGAAAAGAGAGAAGAGAAATTAACTCCATTGAAATTGCCTCCATTATTAATGGATATAAATGAAGAATATCCTTTTATACTGCTTTTTGAATACAATTCGGATATTTACAGAGGTTTTGTTTTAAACAGGGAGATTAAAGGCATGAAATTGATAAGGAATTCTCGATGGATACAAATAAATACTGAAGATGCCAAGAAATTAGAATTAACAGATGGTGAAAGCATTGTTGTTGAATCCGAACTTAGAAGGTTTAAGGGCTATGTCCGCATATCAGAAGTTGTTCCTTCAGGGATTGTTCTGGCAAGTTTCCTATCGAATGAAGAAAAAGATTTTTCTGCTGCTCATATGATGTTTTTTTCTGGGTTGAAAACATTACCTATTAAAATAAAGAGAGAGTGCTAATGGCAAAGATTTTGAGAAGAGAACGTTTGGTGCCTAATCTTCATCTTTTAGAAGTCCATGCACCGGAAATTGCAAAGAGATGCAAACCTGGACAATTTGTTATTGTGATGCCCGATGAATTTGGAGAACGGATTCCTTTGACAATTGCAGACTGGAACATTGAAAAAGCTTCGGTGACTTCAGTTTTCCTTGTTGTCGGTACATCCACACATAAGCTTTCTTTAATGAAGCAAGGAGATGATATCCCTGTTTTTGTTGGGCCTTTGGGAAAGCCTGTAGATATCAATAAATGTGGCACAGTTCTTTGCGTTGGAGGCTGCTACGGTATAGGGGCAATCTACCCAGTAGCACGTGCATTTAAGGAAGCGGGCAATAAAGTTATTACATTATTAGATGTGAAGGCAAATTACCTTCTTTACTGGGAAGAAAAATTGAAATCTGTAAGCGATGAATTCCATATCTCTTCCAGAGATTATTACTATGATTGCAAAGATTTTGTTCAGCACATATTAAAAAAAATTGTAAAGGATAAAAAAGAGAGCATCAATCAAGTATTTGCTATCGGCTGCACTTACTTGATGTATGCATGTTCTCAGGCGACCAAGCCGTATGGGATTAAAACCATGGTTAGTCTGAATCCTATTATGGTGGATGGAACGGGAATGTGTGGAGCATGCCGCGTGAGTGTAGGTGGAGAGACGAAATTTACGTGTGTTGATGGGCCAGATTTTGATGGCCATTTGGTTGATTGGGAAGAACTCTTTGCAAGGCGGAAATCTTACTTTGATGATGAAATCCAATCTTTGTGTTATTGGGAAAAGAAGATATTTCCTTGATATAAAGGTATAAAGAAGGAAAAATGCCTGAAAAAAAAGAAATTCCTATGGAGCTAAAAGAACGGCTCAAGTGCGAATATGACAAAGAATGGCGAAGCAACCTGCGAAAGTCTATTTCTGCTAAAGAACGGATGAAGATTCCACGACAAAAGATGCCTCAAAGGGACCCTGAGGAAAGAAATAAAGATTTTAATGAAGTTAATCTTGGTCTTCAGGAGAAAAAAGCAAAGCTAGAAGCAGCTCGGTGTTTAGATTGCGCAAACCCAACCTGTGTTTCAGGATGTCCTGTTAGTATTGATATCCCAACATTCATAAAACTTGTGGAAAAAGGAGATTTCATCCAGAGTGCTCGAAAGATAAAGGAAGCAAACAGCCTCCCAGGGATTTGCGGCAGGGTGTGCCCTCAGGAAAGCCAGTGTGAACTGCTTTGCAACCTGAAAAAGGCAACCGGGATTCCTGTGGCGATTGGAAACCTGGAAAGGTTTGTTTCAGATTATGAGATGACTTGTGAAAACGTTTACATTCCCTCTATTGCTTCTCCGACAGGCCATAAAGTAGCGGTTATTGGAGCCGGACCTGCAGGCTTGACTGTTGCTGGAGAATTAGCCAAGAAGGGCCATTATGTGACTATATTTGAAGCCCTTCATCTTCCTGGAGGAGTCTTGATTTATGGGATTCCAGAGTTCAGATTGCCGAAGAAAGTGTTGATGACAGAGGTGGAATACTTAAAAAAATTGGGCGTTGAGCTAAGAATGAATTTTATTGTAGGAGTGACTGCCACAATAGATGATTTAAAAAAAGAAGGATATAAAGCTTTTTTCATCGGTTCAGGAGCCGGCCTTCCTAATTTTATGAGAATCCATGGAGAAAATTTGATTGGAATATATTCGGCCAATGAGTATTTAACTCGCGTGAATTTAATGAAAGGATATGCTTTTCCAGAGTATGACACTCCTGTTCTTCATGGGAAAAGAGTCGCTGTAATAGGAGGAGGCAATGTGGCGTTGGACTCAGTTCGTACAGCCAAGAGGCTTGGTGCAGAACAAGCTATTATTGTTTACAGGAGGTCAAGAGTCGAAATGCCAGCAAGAGTTGAAGAAGTTAATCATGCAGAGGAAGAAGGAATAGAATTTCATTTTCTAACAGTTCCGATTCGTTACATTGGAAATGAGAATGGACATGTGAAAGCGATGGAATGTATACGGATGGAGCTTGGTGAGCCAGATGCTTCAGGAAGGCGAAGGCCAATCCCTGTTAAAGGGTCTGAATTCATGATGGAAGTTGATTTAGCCGTAGTGGCAATTGGCCAGAGCCCAAATCCTCTAATTCCAAAAAGCAATCCTAATCTAAAAACAGGAAAATGGGGTAACATAGAAGTCGATTGGGAAACAATGGAGACCAGTATGAAAGGAGTTTATGCTGGAGGCGATATTGTTAGAGGAGGGGCAACAGTTATTTTGGCAATGGGAGACGGCCGAGTCGCAGCATCTGCAATGGATAAATATTTGAGGCAGTCGAAAAAACGAAAAAAAGCATAACTAACCTGGATTATTCACGAGTCGAGGTTGCTGCAGATGCGAGGCACAGGGTATGTAGCTGTGGTCGTCCACCGCAAATGCCCTGTAACGAAGCAGATGCAGTTAGATCGGCTCGCCCGAAGGGTAAAGAATGCCGACATAGAGGAAAAGAAGTGCAGGGGAAAATAGTTGAATGTTATGCTGAAGGAAAAATCAACGTAA
>JACUUK010000066.1 GCA_014859315.1 Candidatus Aminicenantota bacterium | reverse complement strand
ATAATGTGGGAGGGAAAATGGGAAAATGTGGGAAAATGGAAAATGGGGTCGGGCCCTGATAATTTGTCTATAATCAATAGGATAGGCTTTATATTGTGGCAAAATTAAGGCTTAGAGCGGATTTTTCGGGGCAAAATCGGCACTTTAAAGAAAAATACAGGTCTGCTTAATTATCTTGACTTAAGAAATTTTTATAGTTAATTTAAAAAATAAAATGAGATATTGACTCTGAGAGAAAATTAGTTTTCATCTACTTCTGTTTTGCAGTATATACGGACTATGTTCGGATATAAATAAGTTAGTTAAAATCATAGATAATACAGGTGAGAAGGATTAAGTATAGAAAAAATTATAAAAAAGGGAGAATGAAAAAAATGAACTATAAAACTTTGCACAAGATTAGTTACGGTTTATATGTGGTTAGCTCCAGGAAGGAGAATAGAATTAATGGACAGATTGCAAACACGGTTTTTCAAGTCACATCAGAGCCACCAACAGTTGCAGTAAGTATTAATAAACAAAACCTTACTCACCAATTTATTCAAGAGAGCCGAAAATTTTCCATTTCAATACTATCACAAGAAACACCAATGAAATTTATTGGACATTTCGGATTCAAATCTGGTAGGGAAATAGATAAGTTCAAGGATGTGAATTATAAGATGGGCAAATCCAATGTTCCGATTGTTTTAGATAATGCCCTTGCTTATCTTGCAGTTGAAGTAATTGAAGAAGCTAATATCGGAACTCACACTGTTTTTATTGGGAAAGTAGTAGAAGCCGAAATCCTTAAGGGTGAAGAACCTATGACCTATGCTTACTATCATGAAGTAAAACGTGGCAAGGCACCGAAGGCTGCGCCGACGTATATTAAAGAAGAAACAAAAAAGGAGGTTGAATAGATGGCTAATTACAGGTGTAAAGTTTGCGGATATGTGTATGAACCTGAAAAAGGTGACCCCGATGGCGGAATAGCCCCAGGAACATCATTTGAAGAACTACCTGAAGACTGGGTGTGTCCAATATGTGGTGTTGGTAAAGACGAGTTTGAAAAGGAGGAATAAAATGAGTGTACTGAGACAATTAAAACCAAAGATTTACTCAGTTGGAGCAATTGACTGGGATAGAAGGTTATTTGATGAACTCATACCCCTGCCCGATGGAACGAGCTATAACGCATATTTGGTTCAGGGTAGAGAAAAAACGGCGTTAATAGATACAGTGGACCCAACGATGACAAATATCCTGATAAAAAATCTTAATCAACTCGATATCAAGGAAATTGATTATGTTATCGCCAATCACGCTGAGCAGGATCATTCAGGCTCATTACCTGAGATACTCGATATTTATCCCAATGCCAGGGTTGTTTGCACGCCAAAATGTAAAGGCATGCTTATGGATTTGCTCTTAATCCCTGAAGATAAGTTCATAACAATGGATGATGGAGATACACTACCATTAGGCGAAAAAACACTTGAGTTTATTCATGCCCCATGGGTTCATTGGCCAGAGACGATGTTGACCTATTTAAGGGAGGACAGGATACTTTTTTCCTGTGATTTTTTTGGCTCTCATCTTGCAATTAGCGATCTGTTTGTGAATGATGAGCCGACAGTCTATGAGGCAGCAAAGAGATACTATGCAGAGATAATGATGCCATTCAGAACAGTCATTAAGAAAAATATGGAGAAGATAAAGGATTTCGAGATTGAGATGATTGCACCCAGCCATGGTCCAGTTTATAAAAAACCTGACTTTATTCTTAATGCTTATAGTGAATGGATTTCTGATAATGTAAAGAATGAAGTGGTCTTACCGTATATCTCAATGCATGATAGCACAAAGAAAATGATCGATTACTTTGTATGTGCTTTGATCGAAAGAGGCATAACTGTAAAGCAGTTCAATTTGTCTAAAACCGATATTGGGAAGTTAGCAATCGCTTTGGTAGATGCAGCTACAATCGTGGTTGGGTCGCCCACGGTTTTAGTCGGTCCGCATCCGAATGTAGTTTATGCGGTTTATCTTGCAAACGCTTTAAGGCCAAAGTTGAAATTTGCATCAATCATTGGATCCTATGGCTGGGGCAGTAAAATGGTAGAGCAACTTGTGGGAATGATTTCCAATTTAAAGGTAGAGATACTTGAGCCTGTTGTTATAAAAGGTTTTCCAAAAGAAGAGGATTTCCAAGCATTGGACATATTGGCAGATAAAATTGTGAAAAAGCACAAGGAGTGTAATATTGTTAAAGGTGAGGAATAAAAATGAGTGAAGCAAGAGATTTGATTTCTTATCTCGCGCGTATCTCTATCGTGCATATCTCTATTGTCGGGCCATAATAACTTAAATATAATGAATAGATTAGAACTATTTTCATGGGGAAATTAGGCCTTAAATAAGCAATTTTGGGGCAAAATCGGCACTTTAAGAAAAAATAAGGCTAAAATGATTGAAATATAAAGTAATAAATTTATGATATAAAATTAGGAGGATAAACAATGAGAGAAACATTAATCTTTATTAGTTTTGCTATGGTATTAATGGGAACGGTATTAGTAATATCGTCCACCGGCTGTCAAAAGGGAACAGAATAGAAAATTCTGAATAAAGATTTTGAAAGCACTACAAAGCCAGTCAATGCCCTTACCATCACAGTTACTTACGACAATAATCCTTTTAAACAAGGCTTAGAAACTGATTGGGGATTTTCATGTGTCGTAAAAGGAACTGAGAAAACTATTCTTTTTGATACAGGAGGGAATGGCTCATTATTGATGAGGAATATGCAAAAATTAAAAATTGACCCTAAAACAATTGATGTAGTTGTTCTTTCGCATATTCACGGAGATCATGTTGGGGGGTTGCCTAATTTCCTTGCTGAGAATCCAAATGTTGTAGTTTACGTGCTAAAATCATTCCCAAAAGGTTTAAAAAAGGATATTCATGGATATAAAGCAGAAGAAGTTGAGGTTCAAGAACCTTTGAAGATTTGTGAAAACGTTTATTCTACTGGGGAGCTTGGAACACAGATAAAAGAACAATCGTTAATTATTCATACCAGCAAGGGAGTGATCGTAATAACCGGATGTGCGCATCCTGGTGTAGTACAAGTTGTAGAAAAAGCAAAGGATTTAATTAAGGATGATGTTCTTTTTGTGATGGGGGGTTTTCATTTAGGGAGCAAAAGCAAAGGTGAGATTGAAAGAGTTGTCTTGAGTTTAAAAAAATTGGGCGTGTACTATGTTGGACCATGTCATTGTTCAGGGGATAAAGCAAGAGAATTATTTAAAAAGGAATATCAACAAAATTATGTCAATATCGGAGTAGGGAAAGTAATAACTTTAAGTGATTTGAAATAAAAGTGACAAATAAGACTTGCCCAAAGTGCCGCTCTGACAATATCGCTCCTTTGGAGCATGAGTACAAGACTGAATATCCATTTTGGATGGTCTTTGTCGCTGCATTCTTTTTCATAGGCGTTCTTTTTCTTCTGTTCTTCTTACTGCAGCTTCATCCAATCATCATAATCCTTGTGGCTATAGCGGTTGTGAGCAAACTTCTGGCCTTAAAAAGAAGGCCAAAAAAGACCACCAAAAAAATCGAATACATCTGTCTGGACTGCGACCACCGCTTCACCATAAAAGAAAAATAACTCTCACTTTTATTCCAGGGCAAAATCAGAAACCTATCATGATTGACGTCAACTATTTTTTCCCTTATTGCCTCACAAAAAAAATCTTACCATAAGCGTATTGTTGCCTCAACTAAGATCTTACATAGACAACAATTAAAATTCAGTTTTTGTGCATAACAAGGCATTTAAAACTGTTAATAAAAATATGTTGATGGTAATATAAAAATGCAAAATTTGTAAGAATTACAAAACGTGTTAGAGGAGAAAAAAATATTTTATAAAAAAAATGAAAAAAAGTCATCTTAAAGACTATATCTTAAATTATGCAAAAAGCAGATATTACTTTAATCTGCAAGATTTACGAAATTATTTAATGCAAAATGGTATTGATTACACAGAAGAAAATTTAAAAAAGTCTATTTATCGTACGAAGCGAAATAAAATCATCTATGGATCGGGTAGAGGGTGGTATTCTACAATAAGAGAAGAGTTCGTTTTGGATACAAAGCCTATAGAAAGAATTATTAAACTGATAAACAAAGATTTCCCATTTCTTAAATTTTGCTGTTGGAGTACAGAACAATTGAAAGCTTTTTTCCATCATCTTCCAACTCAATTTGTAACATTCATTTATTCAGAGAAAGATTTTTTATCATCTTTGAAAGATTTCGTTGAGAATAACGATTACAATGTATTCCTCAATCCACAAAAAAACGAAGCAGAGAAATTTGTTCATTTTAGGAATCAAACTGTTATTCTAAGACCTTCTATTACTTATAGGGAGCCAAAAGATCAGCATGTCGAAAAGATAGAGAAAATAATTGTGGATTTGTATATGGAGGTTAAGAAAATAAATCTAATTGATATGGAAGAATACAAAAAGATTGTATTAAACATCGTGAGCAATCATCGTGTTAATATGTCAGAGCTGCTTGATTATGCACATAATAGAAAGGTGCGGAGTCAAATAGAGCATATTATTATGAATTTTAATGTGTCCACTAATGCGACATTTCAATAAGATATCGCATTAGTGGACAAATCCACGATGATTAAAAAGATATGTTTTAAAGGAGATTGGATAAAAAGTAGGGCTCAAGAATTAGGTGCAGATCCTATTCTAATAGAGAGAGTAATATTTGCATTTGAACTCCTCGGCCTTTTAATTGAGGGCAATATTAATCTTGTTTTTAAAGGTGGAACAAGTTTAATGTTGCTTATTCCTGGATTTAACCGACTTTCTTTAGACCTTGATATAGTTACTAATGAAGATGAGAAAATATTGGAAAATGCTTTCAATAAGATATTAGGGAAAGGCATATTCAAAAGGTGGGAAGAGGATAAAAGAGATTCGAGCGAAGAATTTCCAAAAAGGCATTTTAAATTTTATTTTGATTCCCCAACAATGAACAGGGAACTTTATGTTCTCTTGGATGTTTTGCAGACGGAACAGTCTTTCTATTCAATCATCAAAAAGCCAATTTTTCATCCAATTTTTGAGGTTGAGAAAGAAACACCAGTGCCAGTTCCTTCAGTAAATGTCCTTGTTAGTGACAAATTAACTGCTTTTGCCCCTAAAACTATTGGAATCCTTTATGGCAAAGAGAAATCAATGGAGATAATAAAACAATTATTTGATCTCGGCCTTCTCTTTGAATACATCACAGACATGAGAGAGATTTATATATCATATAGGAACTTTGCCAAATTGGAATCCTCTTACAGAAATTTGGACAGGTCAATTGAGGAATTTTTAAATGACTCGATAGATACATCGTTTCTTATTTGTCAGCTTGACTTTAGAGGAAGCATTGAAAATGATTATACCAGAGAATTAAGGGACGGTATAAGAAGAATAAAAAGCCATATACTGGGTGGGGAATATTCTTTACTAAAGGCTAAAGAAGATGCTTCAAAAGTTGCTTGTCTCGCAACTTTGATTAAAGAGGGGCAATCGGCAGTGGATCTTGGTGAAATAAGACAGAATAGAAAGAATATGGATAAAATAAAGAATATTAGCCTTCCGATGAGTTATAACATTTTAAATAAGCTTAAGGCGATATCGCCTGAAAGTTACTATTTATGGTCAGTAGTGGCTGGAATGATGAAGTAAGGAAGATGAATAAGTGAAATAAAGAGGAAAGGAATTCCAGAAAAGAATTTATCTTAGTAGTTAAATTTTTTGGGAAAATTATTGACAAAAAGCGCTTAATTTCCTTCTTTTTATTTTCTGAAAAAAACGTTGGTATTTATACGGAGACTTGCGAAGTCGTCTTCTGTTTTTAAAAGAATGTTAATGTAAAAGTAATCTAAAATTACCTTCTCAATGCTATCGATTTTAAAAGATTTCCCATTATATTTAAGGTGGGGATGAGTTTATTGATATATCGTTTCTAAAAAGTGCTATTTTTAGCATTTATACGAAATATAATAAATGCTAAAACATTAAACAATGAATCACCCATTAGAAGGCAGATCCTACATTATTACGTTTTTTAATAAAAAAATGGGGACAGTCCCTCTTCCTTTAAAAAAATGTAATAATGTAAGACCTGACCCTCGTTAACCTATTGAAGAACCTTGATGAGCTGGTTTTGCTTAGGAATTTGATTAAGTTTCATAGCATTCATAACGGCAAATTTGGGCCATAGGTCCTCCGGCATACCTGTGCCCTTAAAAATAGATTTCAGCGTTTGCTTGCCGTTGGCTTTGATAAGCTTTATCCGTTTGGGCGCTTGGTTAAGGTATTTTAGGTCGGTTAGCTTGTTAAATGAGCCTACCAAACTTCCAAACTGGAAGTCGTATTTATCAAAATCTTTCAAAGTGCTTAAGGCCGTAAAGGTGAAAATGTGCTTGCCGTATTTTATAAAAGCCATCCGGGCACGCAAGTCCTCTTTATCCTGTTGAATAATATTGTAAAGCTGTTGAAACGAGGGAAGACCGTTTATAGTAAGCGCTTGTTCATCAATAAGTACTCTGCCATCCAGAGTTGAGGTTTTTTTGTTAGCATAATCTTTTAAATCTGCTGAACTTTCCTCTGCCTGCAAAATAACAGCAGCATTTTCATCTTTTGAGATAAGGATAACACGTGAAGGCGTGTTCTGGATTTTCCAATCTCGAGGAAATGAAAAATAAAAACGCATCTGGGGGTGATAGAAGGTATTGCCTTCAATGAAACCCTGTCTCGGATCTTCGCCGAAAACAACATTATCTATGCGGTTCAAAAAAGTGTTTTTCTGGATTTTTAATTGGCTGTCAGAATCTGCAATCATTGCCTTAGTATTGTTGATACGCTCAGTGGTTAAAGGATGTGTTGACAGAAATCCAGGAAGGCTGTGTCCTCCGGAAAGGTCTCCCATTTCTTGCAGTGTAGTGAAAAAATCTATCATTTTTGCCGGGTTATAGCTGCCTTTACGGGCATATTCGATTCCTAATTGGTCAGCCTGGCGTTCATCATCCCGGCTGTACTTTAGGAAAAGCAGTTGCATCCCGATACTGGCTGCTCCTGATATTTTAGCGAAAGTATCGCTTAAAGCGCTTCCAACTACCAGCCCGACCTGAACCAGCAACATTTTACTCAATCTTCGTGCGCTGTGACGTGCATTAACATGGCCCAGTTCATGGCCCAGCACAACAGCCAGTTCTGCCTCTGAGTTCATTGCAGCCATTACACCGCGGGTTAAGTAGATATATCCGCCTGGTGCAGCAAAAGCATTTATTACAGGAGTATCAAGAATGGCAAAATGGTAGGTGAGATGCGAACGATGCGTGTGAGGAGCCATCGACATTCCTACTCTTTCGACATAGTCGTTTAAGTTCGAATCACTGTAGATTCCGTACAGGGTGCGTACTTCCTGATCTGTTTCTTGTCCGAGAGAGATTTCCGCCTGCTCTGAGATGAGCATAAACTCCCGTTTACCTGTGATAGGATTTACCGCACAGGATACTGCAATGAGAATAATTAAAAAACAAAGGATAGCGTAGATAAATGTTTTTTTCATCATCGCATCCCTTTTATAATAATTTTAAACTTGGTTATCCTCCATTCGTCAGAAAAATAAATACTACCGTTTTGAGTGGGCTCAGGGTAGCCATTTATCTCTATTTTTGAAGAGCCCTTGTAAGAAAAATCCCTTTTGTCAAAAACCTCTATAAATTTTCCTTTCTTTACTCCATTTAAAAATACCATTAGATAATCCCCAACATCGAATATCCTTTGTATCCCTCCCTCTCTGTAATATCCCCCACCTTCTGTCTGGACTCTGGGAGATTCATAATTTTTCGATCTTCTTTTGACCGTCCTCTCGAGATCCATATCTTTATAAATGAGGATCTCATACTGAAAAGGGTGGACCACAAATAATCTTCCTTTCTTAGATAAGAACACGGAGGCAGGATGCCATCTTTCTGATATTTTTTTTAATTCAAGATTTGGCGCTTTAAATACTTCTCCAAACGATGAGAGATGTTTTCCGTTAGAGTCAAAAACATGAAAATATTTCGATGTTTTTACATCTGCTTCGACAAGAATTATCTTCTCTTGCGAATCCACAAGAATATAATGAGGAAAAAGTCCTAACTTGAAAGAATTTAAATAATTCCCATCTTTATCGTATATGATAACCATATTGATTAAAAGCAAATATATTTTTCCATTCTTCAAAGCCATATCAACTGTGAACTGGGGGATTTCTCCAGGTCCCTGCCCTTTTTTCCCGATGTTTTTTATGAATTTTCCATTTTTATCGTATTTCTTTATGGTGCGAAATTTAAAATCAAGAACATAGATATTTCCTTCCTCATCCTCTTCTATAGTTGCTATTCCTCCAAACATATAATTCTCATCTCCTTCTTCTATCCCGATGGTCAGTTCTGGCTTTAGGGATATTGATACTTCGCTCTTCTCTATTGGAGTACAGCTAATTGTTAAGATTAGAAAACAGAGAATTCCTGTATTCCTTAATAAATTTAAATGCAATTTCCATCCCTCCCGATTTATAGGAAATTGGTTATTGGGATTGCCTTTATTTAGCTTCAATCTTGTCCAATTTCCCTCTTCTGACTTACTCCATTGCTTATAATATTCTGAAAAAGCGTATTCAGTCAATAAGAAAACTTTAAAAAAAGAGAATTCCTATGTAAAAAATAATTTAATTTATTATTTTGTAGGAACTTAGTCTGGCCCGACTCCGGTTTCTACCCCATCAACACTCTTAAAACAGAAAGAGAAACACTGTTTAAATGTGTCCTTATTATCTAAGTTGTTACTCTTTAATCCGCTCCGTCTCGAAAATTCCGTTGGGCTGGATCAATTCCATCCCGGTGACTTCGCCTTTTTTATCTGTTAGGAATCGAATATTAACAATCTTATATTGCTTGAGGTAGAATTCATCTCCCAATGTGGGAACCAGGTCGAATACGGGTTGGCCGGGAACATAAATTGTGAGACTGTTTCCCTTCATGCTTACTGTAAGGATATCATCAACAAGTTTATACTTGCCAACAAACTGTTTGAGGTATTCCGGGTCATAAAACTTGGCATTGGGTTTCTTTTTAAACACAATTTCATCTGTGCTGGGCTCGAATGGGGCAACCAGTTCTGCTACATTTCCGCTGACATCTGTTCGGAATGTCAGTTTCATGTCTTCGAAAGTCGGATCCTCGGCTTCATCACCGTTGAATGTCTCATAATGCCAGTGCGAGAGAGGTGTTGTGATTCCATTGTAAGTCAGAGAGAGTTTATCTTTATTGAGAGTCACTTTCAGATCGCCATACCCAGGATGAAAGTAATCTCCTGCATATTCACTGAGCTTATGTGAAGGTGTGGTGCCAGGTTTGCGCCTTGTCAGCTTTTTTTCCTCGGCTTTCTTCGAGACTTCCTTTCCTTTAGCTCTTTTTTCCGCAGCTTCGCCCAGCCAATCAATTGGATCAAGTTGGAGAAGGCGGTCAATGGCATGGCGGATGAGCAGTTCGGGGACTCCAGTTCCGTTTTTGTTGGCCAGCACCACAAACCCGATTCCATGCTGAGGAACCATGCTCACCATAGCGGAAAAACCGTCGATATTTCCTCCATGATGGACTCTTCGAAACCCGCGGTAATTATCCACAAACCATCCCATGCCGTAATCAGCAGGAGAGATTTCCGGCCTGGTGGAAGTTCCCCCTATGGGCATATGTATTAAGTGCATATTCTGCAGAGTTACTCCATCTATGATTTGCTTGTCTTTGAATTTGCCGTTGTTCAGGTGAACAATCAGCCAGTTTGCCATTTCATTGACACTGGAATTTATTGATCCGGCCGGTCCAATGTTCGAAATGTTGCGGAATGGGATTTGTTCGATTTTGTCATCTTTTTCCCTGTAGGGAAGAGCGAAATCGCTGTCTTTTTGGGAATCTTCAACTGAAAAATTAGTCCGCTCCATGCCCAAGGGTTCGAAAACCAGAGTCTGAATTGCATCTTCCCATTGCTTTCCAGTAAGGACTTCTACCAGGTACCCTGCGGTGAGAAACATCAAATTGTTGTACTGAAATCTTTCCCTGAGGTCAGCAGTGAGCTGGAGATAAGCAAGCCTCTTGACAAATTCTTCCCGGCTGGTCGTGTAGTTGTTATACCAAATCAGGTCGTGTCGGGGCAGTCCTGAGCGGTGAGTCACTAAATCTCTGGGAGTCAGGCGGTCGCCTACGCTTGCATCAAGCAGCCGAAACCAGGGGATATAATTGCGTACGGGCTTGTTCCACTCGAGTTTTCCTTCATCCACAAGGATTCCCAGGGCAAATGTTGTGAAGGCCTTTGACGACGAGCCGATTGCCAGTAGAGTATCCGGGGTCATAGGAGCTTTCTTTTCCACATCCCGGAACCCAAAGCCTCTGGCGAAAACAACCTCATTGTCTTTGACGATTGCCATGGCAAGGCCTGGAACCATGAATGTTTCCAGAGACTTTTCAACGTCTTTATCGAAGCCTTTTAAAGCTTCTCTGGCGGCTGCAACCGGGCTGACTTTTCCCTGAAGAGAAAACGGAAAAGTCTGGCCACTCTGGGTGAAATCTCCTGTAATCTTGCTACCGTCCTTGCTCAAAGTACCTTTGAATGTCGGGTCACCCGGAATTCCGGATATGGCAAATGTCACTTCGAGGCCTGAAACCTGGATATT
>JACUUK010000065.1 GCA_014859315.1 Candidatus Aminicenantota bacterium | reverse complement strand
ATTACCGCGCTTCGCTCGCAACGATGATATTATTTAAAAAGTGGTTGTCGGATGCGAGGCACAGGGTATGTAGCTGTGGTCGTCCACCGCAAATGTCCTTACCGAAGCAGTGGAAAAAGTACTTGACATTTACAAGCAGACGTCGTTGCGAGGAGCGAAGCAACGTGGCAATCTCATGCTTTTGGTGGATCATCATGAGACCGTCACGCTTCGCCCGCGATGACAATCTTATCATAGCACAGATCGTTAGATCGGCTCGCCCGAAGGGTAAATAATGCCGACATAGAGGAAAAAAGAAATTCATCTATGCACCTCCTGAAAGATAGATTTTCCAACCGGCAGTTCATCACAGACTCTCAGAGGAGGTGCATCACATCATCATGTTATCTTGTATATAGTTGCAGATTTTTAGAAAAGAGTGAATTCACAGCTCATTTATTCTTTGTTTATGATGTAAATAAATCATATCATATTGACATTTATATGAAAATATCATATATAATATGATGAAGGTAAAAACATGATTAGAAAAACAGTGGCGATTGACAAAGAGCTCGTTAGAGATTTGGATGTTTTTGCTCGAAAAGAGCACAGGGATTTTTCCAGTGCTATGCGATATGCATTACGTATAGGTCTCTTGGCAATCGAAAATCCAGAGTTGACAGTTCAAGAAATCAAAGACATCCTTGAGGCTAAAGTCGATTATGAAATGGGAAATGTATCGGAATTGAACTTGAAAGATTTTTAGATGAAGCTCATTGAAACCGCAAAATTTAAAAAACTAAGAAAAAAGATAAAATCAGCCCATGAAAAAGAAGTATTAAAAGAAGCGATCATCAAAATAATGGAAGATCCAGAAGCTGGCAAGTTGCTCAAAGGGGAATTTAGAGACTTACGGTCTTTTAGGTATACAGTAAAAGGACAGAGCAGAAGACATATCTATAAAATTGAGAAAGATACTCTTGTCTTATTTTCTTTTGGCCCGAGAGAAGGAATTTATAAATAAAAAAGGACAACATTAACCATCCGAAGCCGCATAGAATCAGGTGTTTTAATTTATTTCCGAAGAGCCGCCTTTGAGAATATATATGAAGGTATATCGGCATTAAATTCAATCGATTCCATGATGAATTCAGTGCCCTTACCGCTTTTCAACACATCTTTAAAGACAATCTTTTTTGGAACCCAGCGGTTCTGAATCCTGACAATTTCTTTAACCTCGGTCGTCTTAAGGAGCTTTCCGCCTCTTGCATAACGTTCTTCCTTCAGAATGACAAACCTTTCTCTGTCCACCCAGACTTTCCTTGTGTAATAAGCAACTTCGGTTTCACTCGATGAAAGTTCAAGGACCCAGCACGGCCGATCAAGATATGTCTCTTCAGCAATGACTTCCGCATCATAAATCTTATGAAGCTGCGGGTCTTCCATCACATCCTCATATGACAAGTCTGAGCCCATCACTGACTGCCTTAACATGTGACCAGATATTTTAATCGTACGGTCAGTCGAAGGCGTATACATCCAAAGCTGGTCTCCAAGCTTCAACATTTTGGTGCCCTGCTCACGTGGAGGAGCCAGATATTCTGTAAAAGATTTATCTATTCCATGAATCCATGACTTTGACTTCACTGCCCTGCTTCCCCTTCGTCCATGGATTATCATCTGAGTTACTGCTATTTTATTGTCAGAGCCGATATTTTCATCCACCTGCTTTAGAATCCAGTCTCCAGAGGGGACTTCGGCCATTCCTATAACTGCAATCCCTATAAAACAGAAGATTAAAAATACTGTTCGCTTCATGCTTCTAACTCCCTTATCAACTGAGATGTCTTGCGCTTATATATACCAATACCAGAAATCGATGCCCCTAAAAGAGTAGCCAGGATTCCAGGGAAAAAACCTATAACAAAACTTACAGGCGTTACCTTTGCACGCATGACTTCAGTAAACATGAAGGACGCATCTTTCATTAAAGATCCAATGTTTATCCCTTTTACCTGAAGATAATAAGATATTGCCAATCCAAGTGTAGTTCCCAGAAACGACCCGATACAACCAATCATCAGGGACTCGGCGATTATCGACCTGTAAATATGTCCTTTATCCTCTCCCATAGCCAGGCGAACGCCTATCTCTCCATAGCGCCTTATGTTTCCCATCAAGCCGGCATTCCACAGAACAATGGACATAGCAACAACAAAAATTCCTACTATGACACCTGAAAAAACTCCGGTCATAGCCAGAATGTCTGCAAGCCCGTTCTGGTTATACAGAGTATCCATCACAGGCGAGAATTCATCTTCTTCGTCTGAATAACGCAAATTGAAGGCGGCATTTATCTCATCGGCTTTTTTATTGCGATATACGAAATCTTTAAAAAATCCAAGAATTTCACCTGAGGCATCTTCCATATCCAATGCGCTCTGTATATCAGAGATATCTGCGACTATTGTGCCACTGTCCATTGCTGTTATTCCAAATCGAACAGTGCCTGCAACAGTGAAATTCTTTACAGCCATGCTTCCGTACATGGTAGAGCTTATCAGTGTGGCTGTTTCACCTGGCTCAAGATTCAATTTCTGTGCAAATTCATCGCTTATAAGAATTTCTCCTGGTTTTTCTGGCAGTCGTCCCCGTATAATAGATTTTTCCAGATTGATTATTTCCTTTTCTGGACTTCCTGGTGAAAAAAGGTCAACAGCCAGGCCTGCAACAGGTCCCTGTGCCATTGTCTCTCCATATTCATCCGGGATATCTAATAACCCTGCGAAACGGATGCGTGGTGCCCAGATGAGCTCTTGAAAATCTTTTTTTAAATTTTTCAAGAGTTCTTCTATACCTATTAATGCCAGATCATTCGGAATCTGGCTTGCATCTTCTGCATAAGCGCGGGACATGATTTTAACATGTCCTGTGCTAAACTTGGCGCTTGATTCTATAAACATGTTTTCTGCACCCTTTATCCAGCTATAAAGCCATACTGTAAGCATGACACCAAACATGACTGTCAGCACAGGAAACAGGCTCCTGGAACGGTCACGGACAAGGCCTTTAAATAAAAACTTAATCATGACAATTTTCCTCTCAAAGCATCGGTTGGCTTTAGTTTAGCAATCTTTCTTGTGGGTAAAAAGCTTACAATAGTTGTTACGATAAGCACAAGGAGAGTTGTTCCTATCACTAATCCCGCACTGTATGTTGGAAAAAGCTTTTCTCCAATAGCGAATCCATAGCTGTCTACAGCTTGCGGCATTGCCCAGCCTTTCTTTGCAAAATATATAAGAAGCGGAATTCCGTAAACAGCAGCAACAATCGCAGCAAGGACTGAATGCATTGCCCCTTCTAATGTAAAAAGCCCAATGATTTTTGCCCGAGTAAGGCCCATAGCCATCAGTGTCCCTATTTCTTTCCTTCGCCTGAAAATAGAAAGAACCTGTGTGTCAAAGATCCCAAGCATTGCAAGCAGAAGCAAAATAACATATATGATAGATGAACCTGCTGTTTTGACCTCAACAAGCTCGCGGATGTTTTTCAGAAGGACATCCAGGCTTTTAAATTCCCAGCCTTGTATGTCTGGAGGATTAACTGCATCTTTACTTACTATTATCAGAGTAGCTTCATCCTCCATCCGGGTCAATTCCTGCATTTTCTTTAATGGTATCCATATTTGACCCTCATCTACCGACTGAACTGTAGTGCTCATTACATGCACAATCATGGCATCCCTGGCATCAAAAGTCCCGTAGGCATCCCGCCATCTGATAGTCACCATATCTCCTATCTTTAGTCCTGTGCTTTTTGCCATTCGGCTTCCAATTAAAGCTGGCAGTTCTTCTCCTTCAACATCAATAAAACCCGAAGGAAGAGAGATTATCGTTTGAGACGGGTCAATGCCTTTAAGCAAAACAGACTGAAATCGGCCGCTTGGATAAATCACTCCCTGAGTGATTAAAACAGGCGTTGCCTGCCCATTACCAATCATTTTCTTCAAAGAAGCAGGCACTTTTCCGTGAGCATCCTGGAGAGCGAGGGGGTCATAAGGATCATACTTTTCATGCCAATACTGTCCTCCCCCATATTCGATATCTATCATCGAATGGATTGCCTGGTCACCCATCCCCTTATACAGGCCCTGGGTCCAGATGATTGCAACAAATGAGAAGGATAACACTAAAACATTAAGCCAGGTCCTTAGGCCTGCACCAAGTAAATTTCTCAATGCCAGTTTTGGGATAATCATCGATTATCTCCTTTGATATCTTGCTGTTCAATTATTTCGTCTTTTGCAACTTTACCATCGACAAGAGTTATCTTGCGGCGCAAGTACCGAATGACTTTTTCATCATGAGTTGCAAAAACAAATGTTGTTCGAAGCTCCTGGTTTAATCTCTCCATTGTCCGCAAGATATTATGTGA
Source organism: Candidatus Aminicenantota bacterium (assembly GCA_014859315.1). Lineage (GTDB taxonomy): Bacteria > Acidobacteriota > Aminicenantia > Aminicenantales > Aminicenantaceae > Kmv29. Next base: position 6,919 of record JACUUK010000065.1, on the reverse strand, counting down.
ATTCTCGGCATCGAGGTTGGCTGTCGGCTCATCAGCAAGGATGATGGAAGGCACTTTAACAACTGCACGGGCAATGGCAACCCGCTGGCACTCTCCGCCTGAAAGTTGTGCGGGCCTTGACTTTGCCCTGTCCGCCAATTGCACCCATTCCAATGCATTCATGACTTTTTTCTTCCTTTCTGCTGCATTCAGGCCGAGCAACAACAATGGAAATTCCACATTCTCGAATACCGTGTATACTGGAAGAAGGTTAAATGTTTGAAAAATAAATCCAATATACCTGTTACGCAATTCTGCTGCCTCTTTATGCGAGAGTGATTCAACTTCCCTTCCCATCACAACCGCGCTTCCTTCTGAAGGGGAATCAAGAGAACCGACAATATTAAGAAATGTCGTCTTCCCAGACCCACTTGGACCAACCAGTCCGGCAAACTCACCTTCCTTAAATTCGAGGTTAACCTGGTTGAGGGCAATAAGATATCCCCCACCCATCCTGTACGTTTTCACAAGATCTTTTGTTTTAATCAAATATGTGTTTTCCATTACCACCTCGATTCTTAATGTTTTCTTTCATGACTCATTAATAATTGAATATAACCATAATTTGAAATCCTTTGCCAGCAAACAGATTGCTTCCTGATTTTTCCGGATAAATCTGAAAGCGCTCTGGATTCCAGAATCCAATCACATTGAAACTCCAGCGGTCATAGGTCCGCCGCCAGTTTACAAATGTATATAAGTCTTCGTTTTTCCAGTCATAATAAAGAATACAATTTATATTATCCAGAAGCCCCATTGGATAGCGAAGAGAAATCGCAGAGAATTTAATGTCTTCTCCCGCCCCAAGGGCATCTTTGCTTTTTTCAAAAATAAAGTGTTCACCCAAAACAGTAAGGCCATTTCTAAGGTTGAAAGTATAATCAAGGCCAAAGTTTAATGCCCTCTGCCATTTAAACAGAAGCAGTTCACTACGCTGGTGAACAAGACTCCCTTCAAACCACACGCCTACGCCTATGTCCCATTTACCGTCAAGCGCGAAACGGTTTTCAGGAATCCGGGTGCTGTCATGGGCAACTTGAAAGAACGAGCTTTTGCTTAAATCTATTTTCCTGTAATGATAGTTAAAGGCAATCTCTCCATTCTTAAGTGGCGCCTGAATCCTTCCGCCGATTTCTGGAGATTTATCATAAGTGGGCAAATATTCCCATCCTTTCGGCTTATCATTCCCGTAAAGTCCCCAAAACCACACGTTCGCATTGTTCAGGAAATAAAACCTGAGTAGAAGGCCATATACGCCATCTGTCATTTGAAGCGGGTCACGGGGATCTATTCGGTCAAACCACATGAGAGGCCGAAGCAGAGTGGCAGAACCAAAATTTATTTTTTGAAGCCCGAGTCTTGCCTCGAATTTCGATTTTGAAAAACGAAGCCATAGACGGTACAGCTTAACTTTCCCTTCCGTTTGAATATCATCAAATGCATGAACCTCCCCTGTACCATATGCATTTAAGGAAAACTCAACATCAAATGTTGAATCTTTCGTTATGGACTTTTCCATATAAAACTCTGGAATATAGCGAAGGCCTAACTGCGAATCTTTTAAACTATCGGTATTTACAACTACCCATCCAGAAACAAGTCCTTTAAGAAGAAAGGTCTGCGGGACTGCGTGTTTTTGAATGATAAACAACATTGCAGCAATCCATAGGAAAAGCCATTTTCTTTTTGAATACTGCATATTATTTACTGCCTTTTTTATTTTCTGACAATATTCCATAGAAAAAGAAATTTATCAGTTCTGCAGTCAAGGTTTTCGGGGAGTCATACATATTTATCAGCTGCCCATCAGAAGTCATATCGCTCACTTGATTCAAGAAATAGATGAGTTGATTAGCAAGTTTAACTATCATTGTTGTAATTTATATATTAAAATACGTAAAATAAAATAGATAGTAAATAGATGAATTTCCTCATTATAACAGATAGGCCTCAAGGCTATTCCAGGTTTAAAAATGCATTTTCTTTAAGAAAATATACTCCTGTCTTCTGTACAAAAAAAGATGATTTTTATTTTATCATCCGGCAAAAAAATATAAAAATACTCATTCTGGATATCATGAATAATGATTCCGAGAGTATTCGCCTTCTCAGGGAAATCAAATATTTTGATTCTTTGGTCGAAGTAATCATTGTTGGCCCAAGTAATCCAACGAATGAAATGATAGAGTTGATAAAACAAGGCGCAAGAGATTACCTGATTTGGCCATTCGATATCGAAATACTTCTGCATATATTAGAAAAGATTGAAGAAAAAATGTCCCTTCGCAAGGAAACTTTTCTCTTGGAAAGAGAATTAACCAAAAAATATATTTTTCATGGGATGGTAGGCAAGAGCATTTCTATGCTTGAGGTTTTTTCATTAATAGAAAAAATTGCAAAATATCCTAACTCTGTATTGATTACAGGTGAAACAGGCACTGGCAAAGAAATGGTTGCCCGAGCGATCCATGAGCTAAGCAACCGGAGAGACAAAAAGTTTGTTGTTTGCGATTGCACTGCAATTCCAGAAAGTTTATTCGAATCAGAACTTTTTGGTTATGTAAGGGGAGCTTTCACTGGTGCTGAAAGATCCAAAAATGGGCTATTTAAAGAAGGAAATAATGGTACGATTTTCCTTGACGAAATTGACGAGATTCCTATTCATGTCCAACCAAAGCTCCTTCGGGTTTTGGAAGAACACAAATTCCGGCCTTTAGGTTCTAATGAAATTGTCAATATTGATGTTAACGTTATATCTGCAACAAGCCGAGAATTAAGAGATAGTATTAAAAGAGGAAGATTCAGGGAAGACTTGTTTCACAGAATAAATGTATTGGAGATAAAACTTCCTCTACTGAAAGATAGAAGAGAGGATATACCTTTATTATGCCGCTATTTTTTGGACAAATATAACAAAAAGTATGATAAAAATGTTGTAGGTATTTCACAAAGAGCGCAAAAAATCTTATTTAATTATTCATGGTCAGGGAATGTCAGGGAATTAGAAAATGTCATTGAGCGATCTGTTATGCTAACTCACGAAAAGTTTATAGATACTAAGGATTTACCAGAATATATAAAAAAACATGTTCCTGAGAGCATAGAAGATGATTTTATATATCCTTATTCACACTTAACAATGGAAGAAATAGAAAAAAAACACATTCTTGAAGTACTCAAAATAACAAATAACAACAAGCAAAAAACAGCCCATATGTTAGGAATCACGCGACAGACCCTTTACAGAAAACTAAAAAAATTAAATATTCCTTATTAAGTCATAAAAAACCATCCATTCCAAAGAAATCATCCGCTTAAACCGTAACATTATCGGACGCATTTAAGGCATAAGTGTTTCATTTCCAGACACAATTGAAAATAAGCTATTTGTATATCTTCTTTATTATCAATATCTTACACAATAAATAAGCATGGCACTGTAATTGCTTATATTTAAGTGTAAAAAAAAATTATAGGTTTATAAAAAGAAGATGATTAATCGAAGAATTAGAGAAAAGAATCAATTATATAGAAATAGAAGGGGTGTTTTAACCTCCTTAATACTCTTCCTTGCGTTTTTTTTAATAATAGGGGTAAATTCCTCCATGGGCCTTTCTGACAGCCGAAATCTTGGAATCTCTGTTGAACTTAGAGAATGGCTCATTCTGGAAGTAAGTACTTCCTCGGAATACTTAAAAAGTGAAGGAACATCAAGCTGCAGTGTGGCTGGAACTCTAAATGTTGAAGATAATCCAGTAAATATTCGCGCGCTTGTTTGCGTGCCTAAAAATCAAGTTGTTCAGCTTCATGTCCAGGCCCTTGGAGATCTCCTTGGTCAAGGGGGCAAAACAATTCCTATTTCCAATGTTGCATGGCAAAGCAAAGGAACAGGATTCAGTAACGGTATCCTTGGAAAAGGAACTCCTCAAGTAATGGCAAGCTGGATAGGTCCTGGCATTTACAATGGAAGCATTAATTATTTCTTCCTCGATGATTCGAATACAAAAGGAAGCTACTCCCAAAGAATTATTTATAGTTTGATTATGCCTTAAGATTATCAAACTTCTAAAAACATAATTCTCTTCTAAAATATCTCCACAAAAGTATTGGATTTTTTTAACAAATATTGTTATTAATTTACAATTATTGTCGTTTTTTGCGTCTTTATTAAACAAAAATAATTTTTAACTTCACTATTGACAAACACTTACAATTTGGCATATTATTTGCAACTTAATTTTATTTTAAAAATTCAATTTAAAACTTTTTTGAAGAAACTCTTAGCAAGGAAGAGTAGAAAAAAGGAGGTTTTTCATGAAAAAGATATCTCTGGTTTCGATTATTAGTCTAATTGTTCTATTTGCAGGAAGCGGGTATCTTGTTGCACAGCCATCACAGGGTCAGTCTACACATGACCTTACTATTACAGTTAACATTTTGGAGTGGTATGACCTTAGTATTGGAGAAACCGAAATTACTTTTGATGACCAGGCGCCACCTGCTTCAGCAACACCAGGAACAGTATCTATTCCTGCTAATGAAAACTCTGTCTCAGTAAGAGTTTTTGCTATACTTGTCCCTACTAACTCTCTCCAGTTAACAGTTCTTGCAAATAGTGATCTGGTGGATGGCACGAAAACGATTGGAATTGAAGCTATTTCCTGGTCTGCAAGTGGAGATGGTTATGTCGCTGGGATTATGTCCAAAACTACGAATGTTTCTGCAGGGTCTTGGAGTGGAGCAGTTTTTCATTGGCATACAGGAACTTTCGACTATTTCTTTGAACGAAATTATACAACACAGGAGCCAGGAACATATACTGCCACTGTCACCTATACTCTTTCATCACCATAAATCAAAAGACGATAAATGTATAAATGGTGAAAAAAAAATTAATACTTTCTTCAGTTTTAGTTCTTGCTTTTCTTATAAGTTTACAACCTGTTATTGCCCAGATTTACTTTGGTATAACTCCAATTAGAGTCGAGCATTCACTAAACAAAGGAGAGAGCATAACCGATATTTTTTATGTTCGAAATAACGGCACTTTTCCTTTGCGCCTTAAAATCTTTCCAGAAAACTGGTATCTTGGTCACAATGGGAACCCTGTGTTTGTTGGTTCCAATTCCGTTGATTATTCTTGTAGAGACTGGATAAAAGTCAATCCCCAGGATTTCAGAATCATGCCAGATGAAATAAAGATGGTAAGATACACGATTACAGTACCTGAAGACATTCCACAAGCAGGATACCATGCTTCTATTTCTTTTGAAAACGTTCCCATGTCAGCTGCAGAAAAAGATAGAAGCCAGATGGTTTTTTCAGGAAAAATTGCAGCTGCTGTCTATGTAAAAGTTGGAAAAGTGGATATTGTTGGAGAAATTATTGATTTAATACTTCACGAAGAAGACAACTCGCATGTGTGTATGCTTTTAGTAAAAAACAGCGGAAAAACACATTTCAGGACACAAGGCAGTATTGAAATAAGTGATAATAATGGCAAGAAGGTTCTTGATGTTATAATTCCAAATGAGGTTGTTCTTCCTGAAAGCGAAAGAGAAATTAAGTGTAAGTTAAAGGATAAACTTTCTGCAGGAAATTATCGAGCATTATGCACCCTTGATATTGGGAAGGAAGAATTATTAGGACTTAAGAAGGAAATTTTGATTCAAGATGAAAAGTAAGATATTAGGTTTTTTTCTTATTTTATGCCTTGGGCTTTTCTTGAATTCACAAGAGCATGAGGATGTTACTATCAATACACGGGTGGAATCGAGATGCAAGCTGGAAGTCAGTACGAATTTTATCAGTTTTACAAAGGAAGGTCCTGATTTGGGCCACTCTATCATTCAAAATGAACCTCCTGTTGAAGTCACTGTTAAAATAACACCGAGACGCAATGAAAGAGTTTATCTCAGGATATGGGTAGATTCAGACTTAATTGACCAGAGAACAGGACGAAAAATAGATGCTGAAAACATATATTGGGAAGCTTCAAAAGGTTTCAATAATGGAAATTTAAGCAAAGCTGCTCCTCAGGTAATTGGAAATTGGAAAAAGTCAGGAATTTGGGAAGGAACTATTACATTTTATTTATTGAACAAACCAGATTATGCACCAGGAGTGTATACTCTTACTGTCAGCATGGTTCTGAGCCCTTTTTAATATTAATACATTGAAAATGAAAAAAAATTTTTTATTCATTCTTATTGGGTATTTTTTTTGTACCGTCCTTTTTCTTAATTCTTATCAACATACAGAAGACGAGGTTTCATTAAGGATATCTCCTTTATTAATTAATTTTCCTGCTGCTGATCCAGACTCTGTTCCAGTTATTTCTTCAGACAGCCAGGTTCGGGTGGAAATAGTAGTTGGGGTTGCCCGATCTTGGAACTTAACTGTAACTGCTAATGGAAACTTAAAAGGAGATAAGGGTGCCTTCATTCCAATTAATAATGTAAGCTGGACAGCCTCCCCTTCTCCTCCCTTTATAAACGGCACTTTAGTCGGGATGAAGTCCCAATTGATGGCAAAGGGCGAAGGAAATGGGGAATTTACAGGAAATTTAAATTTCTTTCTCGCTAACAGTTGGTATTATCAAGCAGGTGAGTACAGCCAGACAATCACTTTTACCTTAGCCGTTCTTTAAAAATGTTTATGAAAAGAATATATTCGGTATACATCTTTTTTTTATTTTTTTCCGTCCTCATAGTTTACGGCCAATCAACAATTTCTTTATTTCCTCTTAACACAGAACTTGACATTCGTGCTGGCAAGAGTAAGAAAGATGCTTTTTTCATTGGAAATGACGGATTAGAATCAATACAAATCCAGGTAAAACTTAAAAGCTGGTATTTAAAGAAAGATGGGACTCCTGTTT
>JACUUK010000064.1 GCA_014859315.1 Candidatus Aminicenantota bacterium | reverse complement strand
TTATTTCATTATTACTGATTAATGCTTATGAATTTCGGCCAATTTGTGACTCAGCAATCTCCTTTACAGCATCAATTGCTGTTTGGATATGCTCTTCAGTGTTAAATGGACCTATTCCAAACCGTACTGCCCCATGAACTTTGGCTGTTCCAAGTTGTTCATGGACCAATGGAGCACAGTGAAGGCCTGTTCTGCATGCGATGTTATAATCCACATCAAGGATCGTTCCTGTGTTCATGGCTTCTAGGCCATCAACATTAAAGAGAAAAATGCCTATATGATTGGCTAAGTCATCCTGACAATAGAGGGTTACTCCCTCTATGTCTTTTAATACATCTTTGAGCATCTTTGTTAGCTTCATTTCATGTTCATGGATTTTGTGCATGCCTTTCTCTTGAATCCATTTTATCCCAGCATACAATCCGGCCACACCTATAGTGTTTAATGTTCCATATTCGAGTCTATAGGGGTATTCATAAAGATGGGTACGAACTGCAGACCGAACACCTGTTCCGCCTGCACGTGTATGGCGGATTTCTATTCCTTCTCGAACATAAAGTCCTCCAATGCCAGTAGGACCAAGAAAAGATTTATGGCCTGTAAAGGCAACTATATCCACATTGAGCTCTTCTATATCGATTGGGATTTTACCTGAAGACTGGGATGCATCGATTGCAAAAGGAATGCCATGTTTGTGGCAATGTTCTCCTATCTCTTTTATTGGCTGAATTGTCCCGATTACATTGGATGCATGATTGACTATAACAAGTTTCGTGTTCTTCTTGAATTTTTTTGGAAAGTCATCCGGGTCAACGAAACCTCGTTTATTAAAGGGAATATAATCTATTTCAACGCCGTTGAATTTATATAAATGATATAGAGGCCTTAATACAGAATTATGTTCGAGCGTTGTGGTTATTGCATGATCTCCCTTTTGAAGCATGCCATTAATTATGAGATTTAGTGCATCTGTCGAGTTGTAACAAAAACAAAGGCGGTTGGGATTTTTTCCATTGAAATATTTCGTGAGCATTTTTCGAGTGTCATCTACCACTTCGCCTGCTTCCATACAAAGGTCATATCCAGAACGACCGGGATTCACTCCAAAGTTTCTATAAAAATGATCCATAAAGTCATAGACAGATTCTGGTTTTGGATAAGATGTGGCTCCGTTATCAAGATATATGAAATTTTTCATCTAAATCCTCCACATTTGTTTTAATTTATTCGTTTTTTTTAATAATTAAATCTAAAATTTAATATATATTATTTAGTAAAATCAAACAATTTTTGGCTCAAAAATTGACAAAAGTTACCTATATAGTTTAAAATAACTTACTTAAAACAAATGAAGAGATACATTCTGCTAGGCTCAATATGTTTAATATTTATCCCCATTTCATTTTTTAACATAAGCGCAACTACTTTATCCTATGATATTGTAATTAAAGATGGATTTATCATCAACGGAAGTGGAAATCCTTGGTTTAAAACAGATATTGGGATTGTAGGCAGCAAAATCGTAAAAATTGGATTAATAGACCCAAAATGTGGAAAAAAGGTTATAGTTGCTAAAGGGCTTATAGTTGCTCCTGGATTTATTGATGTCCATACACATTGTGATAGGGATGTTTTAAGAATTCCGACTGTTGATAACTATATCTTACAAGGTGTAACAACTGTAATCGGAGGAAACTGTGGTGGCCATCCTTTTCCATTAAATGAGCTCTTTGAACAAATAAAAAGCAATGGCATTTCTCTGAATTTTGGGTGTTTGATAGGCCATAACACAATAAGGCGTGAAGTCATGGGCTTCAAGATGGAGCCCCCGACAGAAACAGAATTGGAGCAGATGAAAAACCTCATTGACCAAGAGATGAAAGCCGGTGGCTTTGGTTTATCAACAGGGCTTGCATATCTTCCCGGTATTTATTCCAATAAAGACGAGCTCGTTGAGCTGGCTTCGGTTGTCGCCCAATATGGAGGGATTTATGCCTCTCATATCAGAGACCAGGGAGATTATATCAAAGAGGCAATTGAAGAAGCTATCTTAGTAGGGGAGAAGAATGGAATTCCTGTTGAAATCTCTCACATAAAGCTTGCAAAGGATAGCGTTTGGGGAAAGTTGGAAAAAATCACAAGGCCTGTTGAAGATGCACGTTCGCGTGGAGTGGAAGTCTTTCTTGACCAATACCCATATACAGCCACAAGTTCTGGCTTTACAAGCAGCCTTCCCCCATGGGCTTTTGAAGGAGGAAGAGAAAAGTTCATCGAACGTCTAAAAGATAAAGATACATACAATAAAATCAAAAAGCATGTTATACAAAAACGGCTTACTTCAACGAAAAAAATAAACACTTTAGAAACAATATATATTGCTTATTGCAAGAAAAACCCAGAATATCAGGGGAAGAATCTAAAGGAAATCCTAAAGAAGCAAGGGAAAAAACCGACAGTATTCAATGCAGCTGATTTAATAATAAACATTGAAAAAAATGGAGGTGCCCAGGGAGTATTTTTCCAGATGGATGAAAAAGATGTGGAACATTTAATGAAGCTTCCTTACACAATGCATGCTTCAGATGGAGGTATACAGGAAATTGGAAAGGGCGTTCCTCATCCAAGAAGCTATGGCACATTCCCTCGTGTTATTGCGCATTATGTAAGAGAAAAAAGAATTCTATCGATTGAAGAAGCCATTAGAAAGATGACATCCCTGCCTGCACAAGTTTTTCGCCTGGAAAACAGGGGATTAATAAAAGAAGGAATGTATGCAGATATTGTGATTTTTCACATGAAAGAATTTAAAGATAAAGCCACGTTTTCCATGCCGCACCAATACAGTGAAGGATTGGAATATGTCTTTGTAAACGGGGAAATTGTGGTGGAAAACAACAAGCATACTGGCCGTAAACCAGGAATGGTACTCTATGGCCATGGGAAAACTCTGGAGAAAGAAAATTGATTATAAAAAAAGATGCAAATGTCCCTGAAATCAATCTTACAGGAGAAGGCATCAAGCTCGTTTCAAAAAAAGTCCTTATTGGACCTGATGACGGCTCATCGAATATTATTATGAGGCGTTTTAAAGTTCTACATGGTGGAAATACTCCTTTCCATTCGCATGATTTTGAACACGTGGTAAAAATACAAAAAGGAAATGGAATGGTTGTAAACGAAAAAAAGGAAGAGACACTTATTACTGAAGGCCAAAGTCTTTTTATTAAAGCAAATGAATATCACCAATTCAAGAACCCGTTTGAAGAGCCATTTGAGTTTTTATGCATTATTTTAAACCCCAAAAAATAGTTGGAATTGAGAGACAGATGAATTTTAACGCAAATAAACCTATAGAATTTCTTTTAGCAAGAGGAAGCCTCCCAATTCTTTATTGGCTAAAAAAAGATATACTTGAGGTACCGGTCGATAGAGAACGCAAAAACCTCAAAAAATACGCATTACGCATCAGAATACTGGAAGACCAGAAGCCTAATGGTGGATGGTGTAAAAAGAAATACTGTGGGCCTCCAGAGTGGGAAAAGACATATTATATTATTGACACATTAAGCAATGCTTTCAAGCTTTATCACTATGGATGCACATTAGAAGATGAAGGAATCCAAAAAGCCATTGATTTCCTGTTTTCAACTCAAACAGAAGAAGGGGATTTTCGTGGAGCTTATTTGAATGAATATGCTCCTACATACCATGCTTTGACTCTCGAAATTTTATGTTTATTTGACCTTCATAAAGATAAAAAAACTCAGAAAGGTTTCCAGTGGCTTATCAAAAACAGGCAGAAAGATGGAGGTTGGGTAATTCCTTGCAGGACAATCGATAAAGAAGAGCTCAAGAAACGCTTTACTCCTAAAGCTCAACTAAAATTAACGCCTATTAAGCCAGATTATTCAAAAAAATCCTCTTTATTAGTGACTGGAATGGTGTTACGGGCTTTAGCGGCTTGCCCCCAATGGAGAAAAAGCAGAGAAGCATGTGAGGCAGGAGAGTTGCTTATGAAAGGGTTTTTCAAAGCTGATGGATACGATAACAGATATAATTCTATGTTTTGGGAAGAAATCATCTATCCATTTTGGGCAACGAATATTTTAAGCAGTCTTGATTCCCTTTCAAAAATCGGTTTTAGTGTTGAAAATGAAAGCATACAAAATGCCTTAAAATGGGTTCAAAACAAACAGAATTCACATGGATATTGGCAAGCAGGCTTTGAGAAATCAACATTGGAGGACCAGCTCTGGGTTACTTTTGCAGTTTTAAAGATGTTGAAACAGTTCGGTCTGTTAGAAGTTTAATAGAGCGGATTTTCTTTTTTTGAAATTATTCCATATGGTAATTCAAGTAATAAAGCAAGATATAACTATGTGATTCCCATGAATTGCTTTTTAAGTTTAGGAAGTAACCTTGGAGACAGGGAAAAAAATCTTATTCAGGCCATCATGCTATTAAAGGACGATGGACTTGCAATTTCCAATGTATCATCACTTTATGAAACACAACCAGTTAACGTGACTTCACAGCCCTGGTTTTTTAACCTTGTTCTGGAAGCAGAAACAGATAAGACGCCATTGGAACTTTTGTATTCAGTTAAAGACATTGAACGAAAGATGGGAAGGAAGCCAAGCTACCAAAATGGGCCACGCATCATTGATATTGACATTCTTCTTGCTGAAAAAACCATTATTCAGACAAAAGATCTTGAAATTCCACACCCTAAGCTTGAGAAAAGAAACTTTGTCCTTGTCCCCTTCAAGGAAATATCTCCAAATACCATTCATCCTGTGCTTAATAAGACAATTGAAGAACTTTTAGTAGAATCAAAAGATAAATCTGAAGTAATACGAATCAACTCCATTCCTAAAAAAAAGATTCCTAACAGAATTAAATAATTATCCTACTCAGACATCCTCGGCCGTCTTTGGCAGATTCCCTCAGAGTTGGTTCGGGAAAGCTAAATCTTCGTGGGTTGATTTGGCTATCCTAAGATCTTGAACCCTTCATCCTATCACGGAAATGGAAATAAATACTTTATAAATTGATATCTTTAAATTAAAGAATTATATTATTATAATGAATCTTACTTGGTATAAAAGGAGGGAATAATGAATAGACAACTATTAAATCGAAAGGTTGTAGCGCTTTTTATTACGGTTCTTCTTGTGGCTTTCAATTGTGCTTTTGCAAATGCTCATTCGCTCACATTAGAAGAAATAATGAGCTACGCATTTCCTTCAAATCTGGTTGCTTCCTCTTCTGGGGATTGTGTTGCGTGGACATTCAACTTGAAAGGAGAGAGAAACATCTGGGTGGCAGAAGGACCCCAATATAAGGCACGACAATTAACACGATATTTATTAGATGATGGACAAGAATTGGGTCAATTGGCCTTTAATTTTGATGGAACGATTATTGTTTACACTAGGGGAGGAGTAGCTAACAGGGAAGGAGAGCATCCAAATCCTACATCCAATCCTGAAGGTGTTGAGCAGGCTATTTATTATATTCGCATAGACGAAAGTATCCCTTGGCGTATTGGAGAAGGCAACCATCCTGTACCATCTCCTAAAGAAAATAAGATAGTTTATAACCTGAGAGGAAAAGTCTATATTTGTAGCTTAGAAAAAGATGCTAAGCCAAAACTCGTTTTTAAAGCACGTGGGCGAAATGGTTCTTATGTGTGGTCGCCTGATGGAAATCGTTTGGCTTTTGTGAGTTCAAGAGAAGACCATAGTTTCATAGGAGTCTATGATTTCGAAAAAAATGCAATATCATGGATTTCGCCTTCTGTTGATAGAGATGGATATCCTGTGTGGTCACCTTGCGGGAAGTATATTGCATTCATTCGTTTCCCTGGGATGACTTCTGTATCTTTTAGAGAAGGACAGATTTTTTCCATCATGGTGGCTGATGTGGAAAAGGGAACAGCCAAAGAAATCTGGAAATGCCCTAACCAAACAGGTGGATTCTCGCAGTATTATCCAACACAAACATTGAGGTGGGCAGCCAATGGCAATCTTATATTTTATTCAGAGCATGAGAAATGGATGCACATTTATAATTACTCTTTAAAGGAAAAAAAAATAATTTGCTTGACCCCAGGGGATTTTGAAGTAGAAGACAGTTTCCTTTCTGCAGATGGGAAAACTCTCATCATCAACTCAAACTCTGGTGATATTGACAGAAGACATCTGTGGGCAGTCCCTGTTTCTGGCGGGAAGCTCATGCCTTTAACTTCTGGAGAGGGAATAGAATGGGCACCAGTTTTGACTTCTGAAAGCAAAGATGTAGTATTTTTGTGTTCTACAGCTTTTCAGCCGGCTTCTCCTGCTATCATGAATCTAAATGGAAAGGGAAAGCGGCTTATTGCCCCTGAGATGATTCCCGATGTTTTTTCACCAAAAAATCTAACATCTCCCCAAAAAGTAGTATTCCAAGCACCTGATGGATGGGATATTCATGGGCAACTGTTTCTTCCCAAAGGAGCTAAGCCAGGTGATAACCGTCCTGCTGTTATTTTCATGCATGGTGGGCCAATACGCCAGATGCTTCTTGGATGGCATATGAGAGGATATTACCATAATACCTATGCCATGAACCAGTATTTGGTCTCAAAGGAATATATAGTACTTTCTGTTAATTTTCGCTCTGGAATTGGATATGGTTATGATTTCCGGACAGCACCAAATCAAGGTCCGAGAGGCGCTTCTGAATACCAAGATGTTGTGGCTGCTGGAAGGTATTTACAAAAGCGCAAGGAAGTAGATCCGAATAATATAGGATTATGGGGAGGTTCTTATGGAGGTTATCTTACTGCATTGGGCCTTGCGCGGGACTCAGAGCTTTTTGCAGCTGGAGTAGACCTTCATGGAGTTCATGACTGGTCATTGAGAGGGAGGCGAAGAAATGGAGGCGGCTGGGATATTTCTGGTGAACAGATGATGAGCTTGTCTTACAGATCATCGCCTGTGGCTGATACTTATTTTTGGACTTCGCCAGTTTTATTTATTCACGGAGATGATGACCGTAATGTGGATTTCATACAAACAACAGATATGGTAGAACGTCTACGAAAAATTGGAAAAGCACACGTGGAACTTCTCATTATTCCAGATGAAGTACACGGATTCTTGCGTCATGAAAACTGGTTAAAGGTTTACAAAGCTGCTGGAGAGTTCTTTGACCGTTTTTTAAAGCAAAAACCCTCAGATTAAATTTCTGTTCAAAATACATCAAAAGATTCTTAAAAGGCATTTTTTATATGCTTTAGCAAGTAGCCATTATTTCCATCAAATAATAAAGAGAGTACATCGAAGCGGCATTCAACATCGTTCAAATTGTTCAAAGTCAGAAACCCTTGAGCTATTTTTCTGATTTGCTGCTGTTTTGAGTTGGTCACTGATTCTTCAGGGAGACCGAAATGTGTGCTTCGCCTTGTCTTTACTTCAATAAAGACTAATGTGTTTCTGTCATAAGCTATAATATCAATTTCTCCACGAAACAGGCGAAATCCTTTTTTTAAAATATGGTATTTTTTCTTTTTTAGATATGCTAAAGCCACTGACTCGCCGGATTTACCAAGCTCATAAGAAGTTTTTATTTTTTGTTCCATGGGTCAAAAAAGGCTTTGATTTGGCTCTAAAAGTATATTAAATTTAAATTAACGGGAAGTTTTTATGATTTTCCACCTAATTCCGTCTTTAGTGTCTTCCAAAACTATTCCTTGTTTGAGTAATTCGTCTCTAATGCGGTCAGCAAGTTCATAATTTTTTTCATAACGAGCCTTCTGCCTCTCTTGTATTTTTTTCAGGATTTTTTCTGGTAATCTTTCCTCCTTTTCTTCAGGCAGGACTGCCAAAACCTCATTAATATCTTTAATGGCAATTATTAAATCTCTGGCGTCTTGTTGGAATATTTTTCCCCTTTCCATCAAAATGTTTGATTTCTTTATCATCTTGAACACAGCTGTAATTGCCTGCGATATATTCAGGTCTTCACTAAGGCCAGAAAAGAAGCTTTGTTTCATTTCCTTAATAATGAGATGGACTTCTTTGTTTTTGCCTTCTGGAAAGGAACGGTTCTGGAGCTCATAAAGAAAATCCTGGATGCGGTGTAGAGATGCTTGAGCCTGATTCAGGCCTTCAAAAGTAAAATTAAGCATCTTCCGGTAATGAGTTGAAAGAAGAAGAAATCTTAGTGCAAGGGGGTCAGACTTCTTTTCCAGAAGGTCGCGCAAAGTAAAGAAATTTCCTTTCGACTTGGACATTTTTTCCCCATCCACAATGAGATGATGACAGTGAAGCCAGTAATTAACAAACTTTTTCCCAAAAAAAGCTTCAGACTGTGCGATTTCATTCTCATGATGAGGAAAAATATTGTCAACTCCTCCGCAGTGAATATCAAATGTTTCACCCAGATATTTTGCGCTCATAGCAGAGCATTCAATATGCCACCCTGGACGTCCATGTCCAAGGCCCATATCCCAGTAAGGTTCTTTTTCCTTGCTTTTCTTCCATAAAGCAAAGTCATGGATGCTTTCTTTTTCGTATTCATCAGAATCGGTGCGAAGCCCAGGCTTAAGCTCTTTAAGATCGATTTTTGAAAGTTTTCCATAATCAGGAAATTTCGAAACATTAAAATAAATAGAACCATCTTTCTCGTACGCGAAACTTTTTTGTAGAAGGCCTTTAATCATTTGGATCATATCAGGGATATGTTCTGTAGCCCTGGGGTAATAATCTGCCCGTGCAATGTTTAATGTGTCTATGTCCTCAAAGAATGCCGCGATATATTTTTTTGTAAAGGCATCAAGAGGGACCTTTTCTGCATTCGCTCCTTTTATTGTCTTGTCATCCACGTCTGTAATGTTCATCACATGCGTTACTTGGTAGCCCATTGCGATGAGAAACCTTTTTAGTAAATCTTCAAACACATATGCCCTGTAATTGCCAATGTGGGCATAGTCATATACGGTTGGCCCGCAGGTGTAGAGCCGGACTTTTTTAGGTTCAATAGAATGAAAATTTTCTATTTTTCCGCTTATAGTATTAAAAAAGTGAATCATGAAGATATTATTAAAAATAAATACACGTTGGTCAATGAATTTGATTGTTTATCACAGAATCTAAGTCGAATTTAATTGACCATAAATTTTTTTTATGGGATAATTTTTACAAGAAAACTATTTAAAGTAACCTCAAAAAGGAATTAACGATGGAAAAACGAATAGGTATACGCAGAGAAGATAGAAGCCCTTGGGAACGAAGGGTTCCTCTCATGCCAGAGCATGTAAAAGAGCTTAGTGAAAAACACGGAATCAAGTTCTTGGTGCAATCTTCTAAAATCCGCGTTTTTTCTGATGAAGACTATCTTCGTGTTGGCGCCAAAGTTGAAGATAGTCTTTCTCATTGCCCAATTGTATTTGCCGTCAAGGAGATTCCTGTCCATCTTATTGAACATGGCAAAATCTATATCTTTTTTCCCCATACGGCAAAAGGGCAAAATCATAATATGCCTATGTTAAAGAAAATGATAGACGAGAAATGCACATTGATAGATTATGAGAAAATTGTGGATGAAAAGGGGCAACGCCTTGTGTTTTTTGGAACACAGGCAGGTCAAGCTGGTATGGTAGACAGCCTATGGACTTATGGTCAAAAACTAAAGATAGAAGGAATTGAAACACAATTTTCAATGCTTCGCCAAGCCTATACGTATTTGAGTTTGAAGGATGCAAAAGAAAAAATTAAAAAGATTGGCAGGAATATCAATGATGAAGGTCTTCATGCTTCTATAACGCCATTTATTTGTGGATTTCTTGGATACGGACATGTTTCAAAAGGAGCCCAGGAAATATTTGAACTTATGCCCTATGAAGAGATTTCTCCAGAAGAATTGTCAGAATTTATAAAAAATAAAGAATTCTCGGCTCACAAAGTTTACAAGGTTGTCTTTAAAGAACATCATATTGTGAAGCCAAGAATTCCTGGCGAAATCTTTAATATACAGGATTATTATGATAGGCCGGAAAAATATACTCCTGTTTTTGAATCATATATTCCATTTCTCTCGATTATAATGAATTGTATATATTGGTCTCCAAAGTATCCTCGTTTTATAACCAAGAAGTTTTTAAAACAATACTGGGATACAGTTTCTTCTCCAAAACTTAAAGTTATAGGGGATATTTCTTGCGACATAAATGGTTCGGTCGAATGTACATTTAGAGCAACTACCCCTAATGTCCCGGTTTTCACATATGACCCGATTGCAGACAAGTCAACAGATGGTTTCGAAGGAACAGGAGTTGCCATCATGGCTATTGATAACCTCCCGGCTGAAATCCCTCTGGAGTCATCTATATTTTTCAGTAAAGTTCTTAAGCGATTTATTCCTGATGTTGCTAAAGCCGATTACACAGGAAGTTTCGAAGACTGCAATCTTCCTCAAGAGATTAAAAAAGCTGTAATTCTTTACAAAGGGGAATTTACCCCAGATTATATCTATATGAAAAAGTTCATAGAAAATCTTTCTACATCAGAGGGAAAATGAAAAAAATATTGGTTATTGGCGCAGGTTTTGTTGCAAGCCCATTAGTAAAGCATCTTCTTGACCAGCCGAATTTTAAAGTCAAAGTAGCAAGCCTCATCTTTAAAGAGGCCAAGGAGATTGTGAATAATCATCCAAGAGGAGAATCAAAACAATTAGACCTTAATGATACAGATGCCTTAAAAGAAGAAATTTCAAAAACTGATATTGTTGTAAGTATAGTTCCTTATAAATTCCACCCTAAAATTGCCGAAATGTGCATACTTTATAAGAAGCCAATGATAACTACATCTTATGTTAGTGAAGAAATGAGAAAATTGGACGCCAAAGCAAGAGACGCAGGCATATTGATTCTCAATGAACTTGGGTTAGATCCAGGGATTGACCATATGGAAGCAATGCGCATTATTGACGAAGTAAAAGAAAACGGAGGAGAAGTTACAAGTTTTATTTCCTACTGCGGAGGGCTACCTGCTCCTGAGGCCAATACAACCCCATTTGGATACAAGTTTTCTTGGAGCCCTATTGGGGTTCTCCTTGCAAGTAAAAATTCAGCACGTTATTTGAAAGATGGAAAAGAGGTTGTTATTGAATCTGAAGATCTTTTTAAGAATTATGATA
Source organism: Candidatus Aminicenantota bacterium (assembly GCA_014859315.1). Lineage (GTDB taxonomy): Bacteria > Acidobacteriota > Aminicenantia > Aminicenantales > Aminicenantaceae > Kmv29. The sequence continues at coordinate 189 of JACUUK010000064.1, read as the reverse complement.
TTGTATCTATAGAAAAATTAGGCGATTTTGAAGGCTATCCAAACCGTGATTCTATTCCGTATATTGACTTATACAAGATTCCCGAAACAAAAACCATGTTTCGTGGGACCTTAAGGAATAAAGGTTGGTGCCATAAGATGCAAAAAATTGTAGAGCTTGGGCTTCTTGATGAAGAAAAAAAAGACTGGA
>JACUUK010000063.1 GCA_014859315.1 Candidatus Aminicenantota bacterium | reverse complement strand
ATCAATTTGGTGCAGAACTTCGAAACCTGAATGAAGCGTTGAATCAAAGGATTGACCTTGCATTTAGTGAACTGGAGAAAGCCAAGGAATACACAAAACTTCTACACAATCTTTCCCACAATATCGTTGTGGAGCTTACAAAACTGAAGATCGAGCAAGAAGACTTGAAGCTCAAGGTACGAATCATGGAAAAGGATTTTGAGTTTTTAGATAAGAAAGAAAAACAGCTGGAGAAGAACGGTTTTAAATGAAAATAGCATTTGTTGTCCAGAGATATGGTTTAGAAATAAATGGAGGAGCTGAACTGCACTGCCGCTGGATTGCTGAGCATATGAAAAAATACCATGAAGTCGAAGTTCTTACTACTAAAGCTTACGATTATGTTACATGGAAAAATCATTATTCGAAAAGTGAAGAGGATATAAACGGCATTCTTGTTAAAAGATTTTCTGTCATCCGACCTCGAAATCCAGAAAGGTTTGGAAGAATACAAAATTACATCCTTGAGAACGAACACAAAGAAGAGGATGAATTAAAATGGCTTGAAGAAGAAGGGCCATTATCGCCCTCGTTAATTCAATACATCAATGAACATAAAGATGACTACGATTATTTTATCTTTTTCAGCTATCGTTATTATCATTCGTATTGGGGTATTAACTTAATTCCTGAAAAGAGTATTCTTGTTCCAACCGCAGAGCATGATTCTGTAATTCATCTAAGGATATTTAAAGACCTGTTCAGAAAGCCTCGTGCGTTCATTTATAACTCAGTAGAGGAAAGGCAACTGATTCAATCTTTATCTAAAAACGAGCACATATTAGGAGATGTAGTTGGAGTTGGAACAGAAATCCCCGCTAAAATTTATAAAGAAGAGTTTTATAAGAAATACCCAATCATGAATAATTATATCATTTACATTGGCCGGATTGATGAGAATAAAGGATGCGATAAGCTCTTTAATTATTTCATAACGTATAAGAAGGAAAAGAAATCAGACATTAAACTTGTGCTTGCAGGAACAACAAAATTGAAGATTCCAAAGCATCCTGATATTACTTACCTGGGTTTCATTTCAGATGAAGATAAATTTTCTGCTCTTGACTCTGCCCTGCTCCTGGTGATGCCTTCTTTTTATGAGAGTCTTTCAATGGTGACTCTTGAAGCATGGGCATTCAAGAAGCCAGTATTAGCCAATGCCCGATGTGAGGTGTTAAAGGGACAATGTATCAGAAGTAATGCTGGCCTTTATTATGAAAATTACTCTGAATTTAGGGAAGCATTGGATCTTCTTGTTTCTTCGCCCAGACTCCAGGAACAAATGGGAAAAAACGGCCGTAAATATTTCAGGCAAAACTATACCTGGGAAATCATTGAAAACAAGTATTTATCAATCCTTAATCAGCTTGAAAGGGAAAAATAGTGGAAGTCCACCAGTTTGCCACTTCATTAGCTTATGGGGATGCTATCTCTGATGAAATGTTAGAAATTCAGAGAGTCCTTAGGGAGAACGGACATAATTCTGAGATATTTATCCGCTTTTATGACCCTCGTATGGCTAAATATATCCATGATTTTCGGGAATACAAGAAATTCAGCTCTCCTGAGAACGTGGTTATATTCCATTTTTCTATTGGTTCGCCTGTATCAAAGATGTTTTTCCGCATTCCAGACAAGAAAATTATGATTTATCATAACATTACGCCTTATGAGTATTTTTTGGACTACCACAGGATTTTGGCCCGTGAGTGTTACAAAGGGCGTTTGGAAATAAAGCTATTTGTTGACAAAGTGGATTTGGCTCTCGGTGATTCAGAGTTTAATCGTCAAGAACTGGAAAAAGCTGGTTATCCTAATACAGGAGTGCTACCTCTGATTTTGAATTTTGAAAAGTTCAATGAGGAAGGAAATCCTGTTATCGAGCGCCTTTTTTCGAATGGGAAAACAACGGTTTTATTCGTTGGGAGATTGATTCCTAATAAAAAATTCGAGGACCTCATTAAAGTTTTTTATTTTTATAAAAAACACTTTAATCCTGATTCACAGCTCCTCCTGGTCGGAGATTACAGAGGAATGGAACGTTATCTCGCGGCTCTCCAAACTTTAATTGATAAATTACAGTTGAGAGATGTCCATTTTCCTGGGCATGTAGAGTTTTCTGACCTTGTTTCTTATTTCGATGTGGCTGATTTTTATGTGAGCATGAGTGAACATGAAGGATTTGGCGTTCCCCTTCTTGAAGCATTTTATAAGAAAATTCCGGTTATTGCCTTCGCCGCTGGCGCTGTTGAAGAAACGATCAACGGCGGGGGAGTAATCCTTCATGAAAAGGATTTTATAAGGACAGCTACCCTTATTGACAAACTCAAACAGGATAAAAACCTCCGTGAGAGAGTGATTGCTTCTCAATTGAAAGCTCTGGAAAAGTATAAGAAAGAAAATGTTGCTCAAATTTTACTCCAACATATTGAAAAGGTCAGTGTAAAATGAGGATCGACCAGCTCATACCTGCTTACCATTTTGGGGACGCTATTGGGGATACTGCCACGCATATGAGAAAATTCTTCCTTTCTCAGGGGTTTCAATCTGATATTTATTGTTTAACACGGGATCATGGGCTTGAAAAAGAATCAAACCTCTTTTCTGCTTTTCCGGAACCTTCTTCCAAAGATGTTACAATTTTCCATTTTGCTTTACCGTCGCCACTGACAGAGGCATTTACAAAACTACCAAGCAAGAAGGTTATGATTTACCACAACATCACGCCTGATAAGTTTTTCGAGGGATTCGATTCCGAGATGGCAAGAATATCCCGCATCGGCAGAAAAGAGCTAAAAGAGGTGGCTCCATACGTAGATTTAGCACTTGCAGATTCAGAATTCAACCGGCAGGAGCTTTTGGGGATTGGCTTTAGAAATACTGAGGTTTTTCCTCTTTTTATTGATTTTGAGAAATATAAAAAGCCGATGAGCCAATTCATATACAACCTTTTCAAGGATGAAAGGACGAATATACTGTTTGTAGGCCGGATTGTTCCAAATAAAAGAATTGATGAACTTATCAAGGTGATTTTTTATTACAAAAAATATATTTCACCTCTGATTAGACTGATTATAATTGGAAAGACATCTTCTCTTCCTAAATATTATCAAAGCTTGGTTCGGTTGGCCGATGAATTTTATTTGAAACCAGAAGAGATTTGTTTCACTGGACACATCCCTGATGAGGAAATGTTTGCTATTTATAAGGCATCAGATGTTTTCCTGTCGTTAAGTGAACATGAGGGTTTTGGTCTTCCTTTTATCGAGAGCATGGTTTTTGACCTTCCAATTGTAGCTTATGACTGTACTGCTGTTCCATATACTCTTGGGGAAGCTGGAATTTTAATAAAAAATAAAAGAGTGGATTATATCGGAGAACTGATTCATATTGTTGCCCATGACCAAAAACTAAGAGAAAAAATTATTCGAAGGCAGCAGCAAAGGTTAAAAGAGTTTAAAAAGAAGGATCTGGAAAGGCTTCTGATTCGTGTGCTAAGAAATATTATGTAACCCATTCAAATGAAGATAGCTTTTGTGATTCAGCGGTATGGCAAAGAAGTAATGGGGGGGTCAGAGCTTCATTGCCGGGAAGTTGCAGAGAGACTGGTTGAGAAAGGGTATGACTGCACGGTTTACACAACGGCGGCAAAAGATTATATCACCTGGAAAAATGAATACTCGCTTGGGGAGGCCATCCTAAATGGAGTGATTATCAAGCGGTATCCAGTGGAAAGAGAGAGAAACATCCAGTCGTTTAACCAGTATTCAGATTGGATATTTAACAATGCTCATACTCATGAGAATGAACTTGAGTGGATGGAGAAGCAAGGTCCTTACTCTCCTGCCCTTATCCGTGCATTAGAAGAAGAGGAAGGCTGCCATGATTGTTTCGTTTTTTTTACATACCTGTATTACAACACATATTGGGGCCTAAAGGCGATCCGAGGGAAAAAGGCTCTTGTCCCTACGGCACATGATGAGCCTGCTTTACGCCTGGGGATTATGAAAGAAGTTTTTGCCTTACCTGAAGCATTTATGTTTAACACAGAATCCGAAAAACAGATGCTAAGCAGATATTTTTGCTTTGAAAACAAATACCAGGATATTGTTGGAGTTGGCGTTGATATTCCACAAGAACACAGTGTTTCTGACGTGGCAAGAAGATACGGAATATGCCCGCCGTATATACTTTATGCAGGCCGCATAGAACCAGGGAAAGGATGCCAGGAGCTTATCAATTATTTTATGCGATACAATCGGCAAAATCCAGATGTGATGTTTGTTCTTATCGGAAAGCAGCTGATGGATTTGCCTTCTCATCCAAAAATCAAATATCTTGGATTTATTCCTCAGGAAGACAAAAATGCAATCATGGCTTCTGCACTTGCTACGGTCCATCCATCCCATTTCGAAAGCTTGTGTATGGCAGCATTAGAATCTATGGCTGTAAAGACCCCTATTTTGGTTCAAGAAAAAACCGACCCTCTCAGACAACACTGCCTGAATGGCCAGAGTGGCTTGTATTATTCTGAGTTCGAAGAGTTTCAAGAAGCGCTGGATCTTATGATTAAAGACACGAAATTGACAGAGGCGATGGGGGAAAATGGGTTAAGATATGTCAAACAAAATTATTCGTGGCCCCGTATTTTGGAAAAGTATTCCAAGTTGCTTGATTTTTTAAAAACCAAGAGGCCTTAGATATATGCCGTTCTCTTCATTTTGAAAATCATGTAAAAAAGTTGCAAAAAGACTAAAAATTGACTCTCTTTGTAGTTTATGTTAAGAATTATAGAAATGAGAATTTCATAGACAAATGGCATTTATCAATCACGCAGCAAAAAGCATTGCGATTAAAATAGTTTATTATGGGCCTGGCCTAAGTGGAAAGACAACAAACCTTCGTTATATTTATTCCAAGCTGGATGCAGGTTCGCGCGGAGATTTGATTTGCTTGGAGACAAACACAGAAAGAACTCTTTTTTTTGACTTGCTTCCGATAAAAGCAGGCCTCATCCGGGATTATAAAGTGCATTTTCAACTTCTGACAGTTCCTGGTCAGGTTTTTTATGAAGCTTCTCGAAAAAGTGTTTTAAAAGGCGCAGATGGGATTATATTTGTGGCAGATTCGCAGATTCCTTTAATTGATGCAAATTTAGAAAACTTCGATGGCCTAAGGAAAAATCTGTTGGAATATAATGTTGATTTGAATGCAATACCTTTAGTTTTTCAATACAATAAGCGCGATTTAGAGAATCTCATCCCTGTGGAAACATTCAATAATCTGCTCAACCCGCGAAAGCTTCCTTATGTGGAAGCTTCGGCGATAAATGGAGCAGGAGTGTTAGAAAGCCTTAAAGAAATGGCAAAATTGGTTGTCCCTGTTGTAAGAGAAAAACTGTTTGAGGAAGAAAGAGAACCAGTAGAAATGGAAGAAAAAATAGAAAAAGAGAAGAAGAAAGAAAAACCTCCGGAAATCAAGATTGAGAAGAAAAAGGAAGTTGAATTTGCAGAAGAGAAAAAGACTCAACCAATGCGAGTTACAAAGATAAAATTTAAATCCTCAAAAGATCTTGAAGACGAACTTGAAAAACTTGCAAAAGAATTCACTGGCACAAAAAAAAGTTAAATTTTACCCACCCGGCATTTTTTTTAATCACCTTTGATAAAAGAAAGAAATTTCTTTCGTCATTCTAACTGAGGTACAATGTTATTTAAAATTGCTAGCGCTTCTTTAGTTGGAATTGATGCGTATCTTGTGGATGTTGAAGTGGATATTTCTTATGGAATGCCAACCTTTGTAACAGTAGGGCTTCCAGATGCTTCAGTAAGAGAAAGTAAAGAAAGAGTTCGGGCAGCTTTAAAAAATTGCGGCTACGGCTTTCCTTCCCGAAAAATTACAATAAATTTAGCTCCTGCCGATCGGAAAAAGGAAGGACCTGCTTTTGACCTTCCGATATCCCTTGGTTTCTTAGCGCATCTGGATGTCTTCCCAAGTGAAAGACTTAAGGGATTTTTATTTTTAGGTGAATTAGCTTTAGATGGACGAATAAAACCGTGTAGAGGGATTCTTTCTTCAACAGTCTTGGCTAAAAAAGAAGGATTTAAAGGGATTGTTATCCCAAAGGAAAATGAAAAAGAGGCAGCTTTAGTCCAGGGGATTCCCATCTATGGAATGGAGGCTTTACCTAATATAGTTCATTTCTTGAATTACCCAGAGTCTGTTGCCCCCGCAAGCTTCTCCTTGCATGAACTTTTGCCTCATTCTGATTATGATGTGGATTTCCAGGAAATACACGGTCAACATCATGCAAAACGTGCTTTAGAAGTAGCAGCTGCAGGAGGCCATAATGTCCTGATGATCGGTCCTCCTGGTGCAGGGAAGACAATGATGGCACGAAGATTGCCATCCATACTTCCTCCCATGACCTTCGAGGAAATAATCGAGGTGACTCAAATTTATAGTATTTCGGGGTTATTAAACAATGGCGCAGCAATAGGAACAAGGCCATTTCGTGCACCACATCATACTGTATCAGATGCGGGATTAATTGGAGGAGGGGCGGTTCCAAAACCTGGAGAAGTCAGTTTGGCTCATCGGGGGGTGCTGTTTTTGGATGAGCTCCCTGAGTTTAGAAAACGAGCATTGGAGGATTTGAGACAGCCATTAGAAGATGGAAGAGTGACCGTGTCCCGTGCTTATATGCGTGTAAATTATCCGTGTGCATTTATGCTTGTGGCAGCAATGAATACGTGTGAAGATATTGTTGCTGGAGGGAATTTCTCGGAACCTGTGTGTACAGATGCCCAAAGGAATCGTTATTACTCAAAAATATCTGGTCCACTTCTGGACCGTATTGACATTCAGATTGAAGTTCCAAAGGTTGAGTTTAAAGATATGGTTTCACAGTATAAAGGTGAATCTTCAAGTGAAATAAGAAAAAGGATTTTCATGGCTCGGGAAATACAGCTGGAAAGATTTAAAGGCACTAAGATTTATTGCAACGCACATATGGGAGAAAGAGAAGTTAAACGTTTTTGCCAATTTGATGTCCCGGGCAAAGAGCTTTTACAGATGGCAGTTAACCGTCTTGGATTCAGTGCCAGGGCTTATTCACGCGTGCTTAAGGTTGCACGAACGATTGCGGATTTAAGTCATGAAGATGACATCAATGCTGTCCATATTTCCGAAGCTATTCAGTATCGTATGATGGACAAATTTTTTTAAAGAAAAAATTGCCATACGCAGCCAGTACAAGTTTTTCCTGAAAATCTTTTCATTTATTCGTTTAATTTGTTAAAATTTGCGCAAAATGAGGCAGTTTGCATCAAAACAACATAAATTATTTAATTTGATATTTATGAAGGAGGCCTTATGAAAAAAGTTATTTCCATTGTTCTTGGGTGTTTATGCTTGCTTTCTGTTTTTGCTTATTCAGAGAAGGGGAAAGAAGATCCTTTTGTAATCAAGGTGAAGCCAGTCAAGCTTACATCTGTAAAAAAGGATGCGTTTTCTTGGCTTGATAATCACATGTTAGAACTTTCTGAAATAAATGAAAAGATTTGGCGTTTTGCAGAAGTAGCCATGGAAGAATACCAGTCTTCTGAGCTTTTGGCTTCATTTCTTGAAAAGAATGGATTTGAAGTTACAAGAGGAGTTGCTGGAATGCCTACGGCCTTTGTGGCGGTTTATGGCTCAGGTAAGCCGGTAATCGGTATTCTTGCAGAGTATGATGCACTTCCGTCCCTCTCACAAGACACAGTCCCTTATAAAAAACCCCTGCAAAAGGGCAGTCCCGGACATGGGTGCGGCCACAATGTCTTTGGAGTAGCAAGCACAGCCGCTGCAATTGCAGTGAAACACGTGATGGAGAAAGCAAATCTTCAGGGAACAATAAAACTTTTTGGATGCCCAGCCGAAGAAACAGTCGTTGGAAAAGTATTTATGGCTCGTGAAGGCATATTTAATGGTCTGTCTTCCTGTATACAATGGCATCCGAGTACAACCAATCAAGTTTCTATTGATTCAAGCAATGCTTTGAATCAGATTGAGGTAGAGTTTTTTGGGAAAACAGCCCATGCAGCAGGAGATCCCTGGCATGGCCGGAGTGCACTTGATGCAATCGAGCTTACAAATATTGGGTTGAATTATCTTCGAGAGCACCTGAAACCCACAGCCAGGATTCATTATGTTATTACAAGCGGTGGTGGTGCGCCCAATGTTGTTCCTGATTATGCACGTGCATGGTATTATGTGCGTGATATCGATAGAGAGAGCGTGGAAGAAAACTACAAACGGGTGCTGGAAATCATTGATGGAGCTTCTAAAATGACTTCAACAACATACAAAGTCAATTTCATCAGCGGTGTTCATGAGATGTTACCTAACCGCGCTGGCTGTGAAATGGTTTACAGTAATCTGCTTTTAGTAGGAGCACCTAAGTTTACTGACGAGGAGCAGGATTATGCAAAGGAGATTCAGAAAAACTTAGGAATCGAGCAAAAGGGATTAAGAACAAACATCGAGCCTTTTAAGCTTCCGCAGAGAAGCTGGGGAGGAGGATCAACCGATGTAGCTGAAGTGAGTTGGTTGACACCAACAACGTCTTTGGGTATTGCTTTCAAGCCCGAGGGAACACCGGGCCATCATTGGGCTGCTGTTGCTTGTGGAGGAATGTCTATCGGCCATAAGGCAATGATAACAGCAGCAAAAGTAATGGCTGCTTCCAGTCTGGATCTTCTCAGCCGTCCTGAAATCATCGAGAAAATGAGAAAAGAATGGATTGGAAGGAAAAATGGCAGAGAATATAAATCGCCGTTGGCGCCAGACCTCAAGCCTCCAGTAAAAATGAAAAAATGATGAAGATGATTAAATCCCCACTGTTTTTCGAAAATGGAAGCCATAGATAGCAAATGATATTGCCATTCCAATAAATTGAGGCCGTTTTACTAATGTCCAGGCAATGAGTTTCCAGTACTGTAGTCTTTCTTTCCCTTTTATCCCTAACTGCCAGATAGATTTGAAGAATGCGTTGATGTAACAGAAATCAAAGTGGATTCTTTTCTTTAAAGGATTGGATCTGTATTCCTTTAAGAACGTTTTAACTCTTTTATAATAGTGTTTGGGTGAGTAAATCGTATTAAGAATCTTCTTGTAGCCATCGATAAGTGTTTCGCGGTTCATCTTTGGAATGAAGTTGAGTGAGAAATCCATGTTGTCACCAGAGATCTCGTCCAGTAGTCTGTTTTCTTTTTTCAGGCGGCTGTAGAGTCTTGTTCCTCGAGGTGCATTCAATAATCCAACCATAGCTGTAATAATTCCGCTTTTCTGAATGAATCTAATCTGCCTTTCAAAAATTGAGATGGGGTCGTTGTCAAAGCCTACGATAAAACCACCCTGAACTTCAAAGCCGTGTTTTTGGATATTTTTGACACAAGCTATCAAGTTGCGGTTCTTGTTATTGTTCTTATTGCATTCTGTCAGGCTTTCTTCATTTGGAGTTTCGATTCCAATAAAAACCTTGTTAAACCCAGCCTTGGTCATCAATTGCATAAGCTCTTCATCATCAGAGAGATTTATAGATGCTTCTGTGAGAAAAGAAAAAGGGTGCTTTTTTTGCCTCATCCAATCGATTAGAGCAGGAAGAATTTCATTTTTGAGTTTCTTTTTGTTGCCAATGAAATTATCGTCAACAATAAATACTCCTCCTCTCCAACCTTGTTTATACAAAACTTCAAGCTCCTCTAAAATCTGGTCTTTATCTTTAGTTCTGGGTTTATGTCCATTCAAGACAATAATGTCACAGAATTCGCAGTTAAAAGGACATCCTCTGGAATACTGAACATTCATTGTAGCATATTTTTTCATATCGATAAGTTCCCATTGGGGGGGAGGGGTCTTCCGTATGTCTGGCCATTCTTTTGAGGAATAAACGTGTTTTGGGCATCCATTTTTTAAATCATCAAGAAAAAAGGGAAGAGTATTCTCGGCTTCATTAAGAACAAGATGGTCTATGTCATTAAATTCTTCGTATCTTATGGTAAAAAGAGGACCGCCAGCAACAATTTTAGTTCCCAATTCTTTGCATCTTATGATGACTTCTTTTGTTGATTTTTCTTGAATATCCATAGAGCTGATGAATACGTAATCAGCCCATTTTAGGTCATTATCATTCAGAGAGAAGACATTCATGTCAATGAGCTTTTTCTCCCATTCTTTGGGAAGCATTGCAGCAACTGTCAATAGCCCTAATGGAGGGAAAGCTGCCTTTTTCGAAATGAAATTTAAAGCGTGTTTAAAACTCCAGAAGGTATCTGGATATTTTGGATATACTAAAAGTATTTTCATATTAAAATCCTTAATTATACTTTCATTGAGAATCTTTGGATGGTTCTTTTCTGGAAGTATTGATTCTTTATAATAATTTACTGCATTACATATTTTTAACAAAATTATACTTTATTGCTTTTTTAATGTCAAATTGCTGTATTCGTTCTGTCAAAGCAAAATGAAAATGTCCGGTTTCATCATTTTCTAAATTTTCTCCAAGTAAGAGTTATGATGAAGCGAGAAATTGCCAATTATGATATAATCCAACCTCAGGTTGCTATTATGTGTAAAATGTTTCATTAAGGCTAATATCTCAGGATGAATATATTGACCTATAGAAAGAGAGGTTGAAAATGGGCCGTCCTTCTTTTGTTCACTGTCCTTTATGTGGAGCGAAGTTGATAACGAATCAGATTGAAGATCGAGTCCGGATGGTCTGCCCTGATTGCAATTGGGTGCATTATGAGAATCCTTTTCCTTGTGCGGCTGCTTTTGTTAGAAGTGAAAAAAACGAAATTCTTTTGGTGAAAAGAGGTATTGAACCAGGAAAGGGAAAATGGGCGTTGCCTTCAGGATTTATGGAAATAGATGAAACACCAGAAAAGGCTTGCCTTAGAGAGCTGGAAGAAGAAACAGGAATGAAAGGAAACATTCTTCGGTTGATTGGAATCTATTCCCAGGAATCTTTGACCTACTCCAGAGTTCTTATTGTTGGCTACGAAGTGGAAGCCACAGGGATTCCAGTTGCAGGTTCAGATTCCCAGGAAGCCAGGTTTTTCCCTGAAGACAAACTTCCTGAAATTGTTTTTTCAAGTCACAGACAATTGATTCAAGATGCCCTCAACCAAAAAGCGCGATGAAACACAATTAGAGCCCTTTTTCTGTTTCGCCGGATTTTATTCCGGATAGACATATGGATTCATGTGACAAGAAAGGGAGACCCAACTCCGTAATCACCTGTACAGTCCAGCTTTGTCCCATTTCCGGATGATGTCTTCGATTAATTCTGCCACACGGT
>JACUUK010000003.1 GCA_014859315.1 Candidatus Aminicenantota bacterium | reverse complement strand
CCGCATCTCTCCTTCAAATCTTTCATGTCTGTCGCCAAACATAAAATCGCCATGACTTCAGAGGCGGCAGTTATATCAAAGCCAGTTTCACGAGCAATCCCACGAAGCGGCCCGCCTATCCCCACAACAACATCCCGTAATATACGGTCATCCATATCAATCACACGTTTCCATGATATACGGCGGCAATCCAGGAGGCCGCAGGCTCCATCAAAATGAAGTCTATTGTCCACCATGGCAGCCAGAAGGTTATGGGCAGAAGTAACAGCATGAATATCTCCTGTAAAATGAAGGTTTATTTCTTCACTGGGGACGATTTGAGCATACCCTCCTCCTGTTGCCCCGCCTTTCATTCCAAATACTGGCCCAAGTGATGGCTCTCTTAAAGCTGCTACAGCTTTTCGTCCTGTTCGGTTCAGAGCATCGGCCAGGCCAATAGATGTCGTAGTCTTTCCTTCTCCTGCTGGAGTTGGGCTCATTGCTGTCACCATAATCAGCTTTCCTATTGAATTCTTGTTGCTTTGAATCCATGAAGGGATGACCTTAGCTTTATTATTCCCATATATCTCAAGATTTTGCGGCGGTATTCCTATTTTCTCTGCTATCTCTAAGATAGACTTGGGTTTCACTCTTTGTGCAATCTCTCTATCACTGTCCATATTAACCTCCTTAGCGAAAGTTTACCCTCGATGGTAATATTTTACAAACAATATCAATTTATTGGCTTATATCCCTTTCTTGAAATTATAAAAAATCGACTCATAGTCATCAATCAACCCCTTATCTGCAAAGCTAAAATAGCAATTGTTCCCGATTATGATGTGATCCAATACTTTTATCTGCATAATATGTGCTGCAAAAATCAGTTCCTTTGTGATATCTTTGTCACTCTCAGAAGGCATCGGGTCACCAGAAGGGTGATTGTGTACAAAGATTAGAGAGGAAGCTCCATGCTTTAAGGCCTTTTCCATGATTTCTCTGGGATAAACGACACTGGAATCTACTGTGCCTTCAAAAAGAGTTCTTTCTTCAAGAATCCTGTTTTTTGCATTCAAAAAAAGAACCTTAAATTTCTCCTTTTTCGAATCCCTGAGCACGTGATAAAGGTAATCAAAAACATCTTTGGAAGAATGGCATAAAGGCTGGCTTATCATTTTGTCTTTCAAGAACCGTCGCGAGACTTCCTGAACAAACTTGATGCCAAAGACATTGTGGGGGCCGATTCCATTTATTTCTTGAAGCTCATTGAATTCTGCTTCTAAAACTCCGCGAAGCGTCTTAAACCTTTTTAGTGCCTCTTTTGCTTGTGTCTTGCAATCCTGGCGTGGCGTCCCTAACGTTAGAAGCAGTTCAATAATTTCGTAGTCCAAAAACGCCTCAATACCCCCTTTTAAAAACTTTTCTCTAAGCCTCCTTCTATGCCCTCGTCTGCCCGCTCCCGTGAAAGGATTTTTTTTGGATGATGCGCTCATTGCAGTCTATATAGAAGACGTAAAAGACGGCCAAAATATCACATAATGTTTCTATTCCATATTGTGTGGGCAAAGCATGTATTGAGACATCAAAAAAAATATTTTCTTATCACGACCCACGCAATATGGAAGAAAAAATTCATTATTGACGTCTAAAAAAATGATTAAAAATAAATTTATTTTAGGAGGCACACATGAGAAACATAAGAACCGCTTTACTCATCTTGATTTTCGCTTGCCTGGTTATTGCCTTAAACGCCCAGGAAGTCAATGTAACAGGCGACTGGGAGCTCACAATCGAGACTCCACGCGGCGAAATGACCTGGAAAGTTCACTTCCTCCAGGAAGGAGAAGACTTAGCAGTCACCATGAAAGGCCCAAGGGGTGATGAGATTACTGGGGAAGGGACTGTAAAAGAAAATAAAGTTGAATGGTCTGTAACACGAAGCACCCCAAGAGGAGAAATGACGACTACCTATAAAGGAACAGTAGATGGGGAGAAAATGACGGGTGAAGCCCAATTCGGCCCTGGTCGGATTGTGGAATGGACCGCCGTAAAAAAAGGAGATTAATAAGAAATATATCTTTAATGAAAAGGAATTTTCCCTTAAAATGAATCAGAATGGACAAACTTTGCGTTTACAGAATTAAATGGAAGATTCCTTTCTCTTCTCCGTCTAAATAATGTTCGGAGGAGAGATGAATTGATGTTACATGGAAGAGAAAGAGCTTATTCGGTTAAGCCAGCAAGGCAATGACGAGGCGTTTGAGGCTCTCGTCAAAAAATATCAAAGGAAGGTGTTTCAATTGGCGTTCAGTATTACACAAGATCGCACGAATGCAGATGATATAGCCCAAGAAGTGTTCCTAAAGGCGTATATGGCTCTCCGCAAATTCAAATTCAAATCAAGCCTTGGAACCTGGCTCTACCAGATTACCGTGAACCATGTTAAAGATTATTTTAGGAAAACAAAAAAAATAAAACTCATTTCACTCGAAGATACTCAGGCCATTGCTTCCAATGAAGAAGATGAAATGATCCTAAGAGAAAAAAGACAAATAGAAAACGAACGAAAAAAATTGGTTCATAAAGCTCTGCAAACTCTTCCGGGAAAATACAAAATCATTCTCTCTTTAAGAGATATCCAAGGATTTTCTTATGGAGAGATTGTAGACATTCTAAACATCTCTCCTGGGACTGTGGACTCTCGTCTCCACAGGGCGCGGAAAATGCTTAGAAAAAAAATAGCATCATTGACCATCCTGAGAGGAGGAGAATTATGAAATGCAGAAAAGCTGAAAGGCTTCTCCTTCAATTCTTTGATGGAGGTTTGAATCCTAAAGAAAAAAATGACCTCGATAAACATCTTGAAGAGTGTTCTTCTTGTGAAAAAAAACAAAAAGAATACGCTTCTATTCTCGAGACTTTAAGAGAAACTAGTTTCCCTGAACCTTTACCTTATTTTTGGGGCCGCCTCCATACAAAAATCAAGGAACAAAAAATGAATGCCCCTTGGCTTTTGTGGAAGCATTGGAGCATAAAAGCCATTCCCATTTCAATGCTCATAGTAACAATGTTTCTCACTTCATTCATTCTGCTCTCCCCACTCCAAAAAAAGGAACTGAGCCAGTCAGAACTTCTTCTCTTACAGAATAGCAACCCTTTTCAGGAATCTCAGGAATTATTAGATGAACAAGGGGTGGAAAACAAAAACATGCGTCTTATCTTTACTGCATTGGATAGGGATGCCAGCGTAAGGAGATATTTCCCATGAAAAATCATTATAAATTCTGGATAGTGTTTTCTTTTATCGTTGTCTTCTCTGCTGGGATAGTTGGAGGTGTACTATTAGAGAAACAATATTTGTCCCAGAAAATAGAGCGAAAAGAAAGAAGAAAAAGCCCAGCCCGTTTCCCAACCTTGGAAACAATGGCTAAAGAATTAAATCTTTCTTCAGAACAAGAAGACGACATCAGAGAAATCTTCAAAAACAACGACGAACGGCTGAAGTCCTTGAGAAAGCAAATCCATGAACAGCTTTCATCCATCCGAATGCAGTTGAAAAAAGAAATCAACTTTGTTCTCACTGAAGAACAAAAAGTTAAATTCGAAGCCATGATTGAACATCATCTCTCTCAGATGAAAAGAGAAAGGGGAGACAGAAAAAATGGCTCCGGTAAAAATAGAAACACTAAAGGAGAAGAAAAATGAAAAAGAAAATCATCATCGGTGCTTTCATCTTTATTGTAATTGTAGGTATTATCTTCAGCATCACCTTTTTTAACAAAAAGAATAATACTGGCAAGGCATATAAAAAAGAAGCATTAAAAAAAGGTGACATCGAGGCTATCGTTGTGACATCTGGAACTCTTAACCCGGTAACTATCGTGGATGTGGGAAGCCAGGTCTCGGGCAGGGTTTCTAATCTTTATGTTGACTTTAATTCTCATGTTAAAAAAGGCCAGGTTCTTGCCGAGCTCGACCAATCACTCTTTCTAACCAAAGTAAATCAGAATGAAGCAAACTATCGAAGCTCTAAAGCCGCCCTTGAGAAGGCGAAGTTAACACTTGCGAACACAAAAAGGAAATATGATCGTGCCTTAAACCTTTTTGAAAAGGACTTAATTTCATACGAAGAAAAAGAAACTGCAGAAGTTCAATATTATAGTTCGTTGGCAGATCTTCAATCAGCTGAAGCCAGACTGGAACAAGCAAAGTCTCAACTGGACTCCAGCAAAGTCGACCTTACATATACAATCATTAAATCCCCTATAGACGGAATGGTGATTAACCGTAACTTCAACGTGGGACAAACAGTAGCTGCCAGCTTTCAAGCTCCAGTGCTCTTTCAAATCGCAAACGATTTGAGCAAAATGCAAGTTGAATGCAGTGTGGATGAGGCCGATATTGGAAGAGTAAAGGAAGGCCAAAAAGTCCGATTTACCGTTGATGCTTTCCCAGATGAACTCTTCACAGGGAAAGTTTCACAGGTTAGATACTCTCCTGAAGTGATTCAAAATGTTGTGACTTACACAACGATTGTTGACGTCGTAAATCCTGAAATGAAGTTGCGTCCTGGGATGACAGCCATGGTCTCTATTATCAGTGGCGAAGCAAAAAATGTGTTACGCGTTCCTAATGCAGCCCTCAGATTTACCCCTTCTCTTTCTCCTGAAGAGATGAAAACCCTGTTCCAACAAATGAGGGCCAGCCAGGGCGAAGGCCGGCAATCCACAAGAATGTCACAAGAAGGAAGCCCAGACAGCAATAGACCACAAAGGCTAGCGACAGAAAACCGCCAATCTTCCGGCCAAAGTTCATTTATGATGCAGGGAAAAGGAAAACGGGCTTTTTCTCTTGTATGGATAGAGGATGAAAAAGGAAAACTTCAACCTGTGACAATAAAAACTGGGGTGACTGATAACAGTTATACAGAAGTAATTTGGGGAGACTTGAAGGAAGGCCAGGAAGTCATCCTTGGTGAATCCACTGGGAAGAGTCAGAACAGTTCATCAGGCCCTCGTCCAGGAGCAGGATTCATGTCAATTAGGCGATGAAGCAAGGTATATCTAATAAAAACCACTCTTAGAAAAGGAAAATGCGAACAATGGAAAATAACAATCTCATTAAATTAGAAAACATAGCAAGGACGTACCAGGTTGGCGAGACAGAAGTTCGAGCACTCCGCGGTATTTCTTTACAAATTCAACAGGGGGATTTAGTTGCTATCATGGGGCCTTCAGGTTCTGGAAAGTCGACATTAATGAACATCATCGGC
Source organism: Candidatus Aminicenantota bacterium (assembly GCA_014859315.1). Taxonomy (GTDB): domain Bacteria; phylum Acidobacteriota; class Aminicenantia; order Aminicenantales; family Aminicenantaceae; genus Kmv29. The sequence goes on along the minus strand of JACUUK010000003.1, from coordinate 43,459 downwards.
TGCCTGGATAAGCCAACAAGTGGAAAATACATTTTGGAAGGGGTGGAAGTCTCTTCTCTTGAAAAAAGCAGATTAGCCCGGATACGCAATAAGAAAATCGGCTTTGTTTTCCAGAGCTTTAACCTCCTTTCCCGAACCACAGCTTTAGAAAATACGGAACTCCCTCTTCTGTACTCGAATGTTCCTTCAAAAAAGGCAAGGGACAAAGCCATGGAAGCTCTTTCAATGGTGGGCCTTAATGGACGTGAACTTCATAACACAAATCAACTGTCAGGTGGTGAACAACAAAGAGTAGCAATTGCGAGGGCTTTAGTTAATAATCCTTCTCTTATTTTGGCGGATGAGCCCACAGGAAACCTGGACACAAAAACTGGAGCAGAAATCATTTACCTTTTCCAGGCATTAAACAAAGATAAAAATATCACAATGATTTTAGTTACACACGATCCAGATATTGCTAATATTGCTCACAAAAAAATATACATCAGAGATGGGCTTATTGTGAAACAAGAAGCCGCTGAAGAACGTCCATTATTGTGATAGAGAGGAGGAGTAAAAATGAAAATATTAAACACCATTAGAGTTGCTTTAAGGGCGTTAAGCCGTAATAAAATGCGCTCTTTTCTAACTGCACTTGGGATCATCATCGGTGTGGGAGCCGTAATTTCAATGATAAGTATCGGCCAAGGAGCAAAAAAGGCAGTCGAAGACAGGTTTAACTCAATGGGAACAAACCTGCTTTTTGTCCGTCCAGGTAGTATGTCTGTTCGTGGCCGACACGGTGGCTCAGGAACATTTAACACGCTTAATCCCGAAGATGCAAAAGCTATCTTAGAAAAATGTGATGCTGTCAAATATGTCTCTCCTTCTGTTTCAGGAAGAGTCCAAACAGTGTATCAGAATAAAAACTGGAATACCTCTATTCAGGGCGTTGGCGCCTATTACCCGGAAATCAGAAACTGGCCTGTAGAAGAGGGCGTTTTCTTTGATGAAAACTTAGTAAAAATGGCTGCTAAAGTGTGTGTTTTGGGCAGTGAAGTAAAGGATAACCTCTTTGAAGGAGAATACCCCATCGGACAAGTCATAAGAATTAAAAAAATTCCATTTCGTGTGATTGGAGTCTTGGAGTCAAAGGGAGAATCAGGAGGATGGTTCAACCGCGACGATGTGATTGTCATACCATACACAACAGCACAGAAAAGAATACTTGGCATCACTCATGTTCAATCTATAGATGTTTCTGCTGTCTCTGCAGTAAAGACACTCAATGCCAAAGAACAAATCGAAGAACTTCTTAGAATCAGGCATAGGATTGCTCCAGAAGCAGAGGACGATTTCAACATAAGGAATATGTCTGAGATTGCCGAAGGAGCAGCAGAATCCAGCCGAATTTTGACTTATCTTCTTGGAGGAATAGCATCTGTCTCTTTGCTTGTGGGGGGAATCGGGATTATGAATATCATGTTGGTCTCTGTGACTGAGCGAATTCGTGAAATCGGAATCAGAATGTCTGTTGGAGCACGCGAAAAAGATATTCTTCGTCAATTCTTGACTGAAGCTATAGTCTTAAGCGTATTAGGAGGATTAATCGGTATTGCAGTAGGAATTTTCGCCTCCAAATTAATATCTCATTTCGCTGGATGGCAAACAATTGTTACTCTTGGTTCTGTGGCCTTAGCTTTTCTTTTTTCTGGGTCAGTAGGAGTGTTTTTTGGCTTTTACCCAGCACGAAAGGCCTCAAAATTAGATCCAATTGAAGCATTGCGTTACGAATAAAAAAATTATATACACATTATTGAACTAAGGAGGACACAATGGTTAAAAAAACAATCAGATTTCTTATTATAATGATTTTCGGCCTGACTACTATGATGCACGCTCAACAAAACGAAAAGGCATTTTCACTTTCCCTTGATGAATGTATTCAGAAAGCATTGGAAAACAACCTTGGCATTGCTGTGGAAATTTTAAACCCTGAACTTGCAGGAATTTCCATTTCTCTTACCAAAGAAAAATTCATGCCTCAATTTTCTATTAGCTATAACAAAAGAGATACAAACTCTGCTTCCTATTCCTGGATCGAAGCTGCAGAGAATATTACTTCGATGTATAACGACTATTCAGCTCAAATCACACAGCTCATCCCCACAGGCGGCAGTTTTGTTGTTTCTCTTGACTCTTATAAAAACGATACAAATAGAAGTTTTCAGACAATCAACCCCCGCTATGGAAGCACTCTGCGCTTGAATTTTTCACAACCTTTATTGAAAAATTTTGGATACAATATCAGCCGTAAAGAAATAATCGTGGCAAAGAACAACAAGGATATTTCAGAAAATAATTTCAAGAAATCTCTTCAAGACACCATCTACAGCGTAGAAGAATCTTACTGGAATTTGGTCTATAGCATCGAAAATCTCAAAGTTAGACAGCAGTCCTTAGAATTAGCCAAGAATCTGTTAGAGAAAAACAAGAAAGCCGTAGAAATCGGGACCATGGCTCCTATCGAAATCTTAAACGCCCAGGCAGAAGTAGCTACAAGGGAAGCAGATATTCTTGAAGCAGAAGCCCTTGTGAAGAACAATGAAGATAGATTAAAAACGATTATGAACCTACAGGGAGAATTTCAGGAAGTCGATTTAGCCCAAATCCTTCCCAAAGACCAACCCGCTTATGAAAAAAAAGAGGTGAGTCTTGAGGATGCTCTTGTTATTGCCATGGAAAACAGGCCCGATTTGCAATCCACAAGAATTGATTTGAAAAATAAAGAAATCAACTTAAGTTATGCCAAGAATCAACTCCTCCCTGATTTAAGCCTTCAAGCATCCTACTGGAGCCCAGGCATTTCAGGGGATCAAATAATATATCTCAATAACAATCCTTTAACAGGAATTGTGATCGGAAAAGTTCCGGGAGGATCTTCAGATGCCTTAAGTGATGCCTTTAATTTCAGATACAAGAATTGGTCAGTTGGGCTAACTCTTTCTGTCCCAATAAATTCTGTTCTATCTCGTGCCTCCTATGCCCAGGCAAGAGTCAATTTAGAGCAATCTATACTCAAGCTAAAGAATCAGGAACAGCAGATCTTTTTGGAGATTAAGAACTCTGTAAGAGCCGTTCAGACAAACTATAAACGGGTCCAAGCTTATAAAGCAGCAAGGGAACTGGCCGAAACAAAATTAAACGCCGAGGAAGAAAAATTTAAAGTCGGGCTTTCAACAAATTATCTTGTGCTTCAGTACCAGAGAGACCTTGCAAATGCTCAAACTACGGAGCTAAGAGCGATTATCGATTATAATCTATCTTTAGCCCGATTGAGTCAGGCATTAGGTATAACACTAAAGGAAAAAAATGTCACAATCTCTAATATATTAGGAAATTAATCCTTCATAGAGAGACAACAAAGAACAAAGCAGGTTTTACAAATGAAACGCATAAAAAAGCTATAAATCTATCTTTTTTTACTTATTCTTGTTATCCCATCATTTTCCAAAGAAAAAAATAATTTGGAATATCATATAAAAGTTCCAGAATTCTCAACTTCGCCGAAAATTGATGGCAAATTGGAAAATCCGATTTGGTTAGAAGGGGCTGTTCTTGAAAGCTTCACGCAGTACGAACCTCAAGAGGGAGTTCTTCCCTCCGAAAAGACTGTGGCTTATGTGGGGTTCGATAAAAAAAATCTATACATTGCAGTCCAATGCTTTGATTCAAGCCCAAATGCAATCCGCGCATCTCTTTCTCAACGGGATAAAGTATATGGTGACGATGAAGTGACAATTTACATCGATACTTTCAACGACAAAAAAAGAGCTTTTGTCTTCCAGGTGAACCCACATGGGGTCCAAAGCGACGGGATTTACTCAGAGAGTCAAAGGCAACACAGGGGCGGTGGGTTTGAACGAGTTGATAAGAACTGGGACACATTTTTCCTGTCCGGTGGTCATATTGATGAGAATGGATACACAATAGAGCTTGCAATCCCATTTAAAAGCCTTAGATTCCCTAACAGTCGTCCTCAAACTTGGGGATTCCAGATTCAAAGAAAAATCCGGCGGAAAAACGAAGAGATCTATTGGTATCCCCGTTCTCGAGATGTAAACGGCTTTCTGATTCAAACTGGAATATTACAAGTAGACGGCATCATAGAAAAAGGCAAAAATTTTGAGATTATGCCTGTCATAACAGGGCGAAAAGAGCCTCAAGAAAAATTTAATCCAGAACCAGCCTTAAACCTCAAATATGGCATCACTTCAAATCTAAGTGCAGACATCACGTTTAATCCGGATTTCAGTCAGATTGAAGCCGACATGCCACAAATCGACGTAAACCAAAGATATGCTCTACGCTATCCAGAAAAAAGGCCTTTCTTTTTGGAAGGAAAAGATTTTTTCGATACTCCAATGGAGTTGGTGTATACGCGAAAAATTGTCGACCCTCAATTGGGGATTAAACTGTCCGGAAAGGTTGGAAAAACGACTGTTGGCTTCTTAAGTGCTTATGATGAAAACTCCACAGAAATTGAGTTATCATCAGAGGACTTCTCCGAGGATTCTTCCGAAGATTTTTCCGGAAGAAGGGCATTCATTAATATTTTTCGATTAAAACAAGACCTCTATCCAGAGTCTCATATAGGCCTGATTTTCACAGATAAAGAAATGGGAAATTCCTTGAACGGGACTCAGCAAGACTATAACAGAGTCGCAGGGATAGACGGACATTTCAAAATCAAAAGCTACAACAGGTTCACATTCCAAATCATAGGCTCTCAAACTAAACTCGGAGATAAAAAAACCAGCTTAGCTCCTGCAGCAAAGTTAAACTTCAGCCATGCATCCCGGCATATCTCATTTTCTGCCGATTACACAAGAATTCCCGAAGAATTTGAGGCATCTACTGGCTTTTTTCGCCGCAAAGATATCCAATCATTCAATACTCGCATCGGATATACATTCCTTCCTCAAAATCAATGGGTGATTTCTGTCCGGCCTTCTTTGGAATACAAAAGAATCTATGACTTTAATAATACCTTAACCGATGAAGAATATGAGCTTTCTTGTTTTATAAGCGGCTGGCGACAATCCTACCTCGGATGGGGATTTAGTTCCGAAATGGAAAGGTATAATGGGATAAATTTTCACAAAAATTCATTCCGCATGCATTTCGGTTCAGAGCCATTTTCCTGGTTAAGTGCAAATCTCTCTCTTTCTTTTGGAGACGGAATTTACTATGATGAAAATCCATACCTGGGATACAAAACCTCCGTAGGATTCCGATTGACAATCAAACCACTCACGAATTTTCGCCTGTTTTATAACTTCAACAACAACGAATTCAGCGAAAGCAAGGGCGGAGAAAGAGTTTATTCCATCAATATTATCAGTCAGCGCATAAGCTACCAAATTTCACGAACATTATCCCTGCGCTTGATTACTGATTACAATGACTATTATAAAAAACTCTACAACAGTATTCTCCTAAGTTATGAACTTAGGCCTGGAACTGTATTTTATCTGGGAGTCGATGACAACCAGGAAAAAGATGATTCAGGCATATTCCGAGGAGAAGGCAGGTACTATTTCATAAAATTTTCTTACTGGTGGCGGATTTAAAAACAACTTCAATATAACTTCAAATCAATCATATTTGCTTTATTTTTCCTCTTAGATAAAATATATAATCTAATATGAATTCTCTAAAAAGCACCTACCTTTTTGCACTTCTTCTTGTCCCTTTACTATTTTCCTGCAAACCCTCTTCAAATGGATTAATTATCCTCTGCGCAGGAGACAGCATCACTGAATCTATTTATCCAAGCTATCTTCAAAAGACGTTAAAACGTGAAGGGATAAAAGCAAGAGTTCTTAATTATGGCATAAGCGGAAATACCTCGGGGGAGTATCTTAATTTTTTAAACAAAAATAAAGAAACATTATCCAACGAACACCCTGATTTTATTCTTCTTCAGCTTGGAACAAACGATGTCCGCATAGACCACGATAAAACAGAATCTCTTCAATTCTACATGAACATGAAAAATATTATTTCTATTTTAAGGACACTTACGGCACGATCTGGAAAAGAGAGCCAAATTCTCCTTGCAACAATTCCTCCTATTCCTGATAACGTAAGTTTCCCTTTTAACAAGAATTCTGCATCCCGTGTTACTGAAGAAATCAACCCATTAATAAAAAAGATCTGCATGGAAGAAAACATTCCTCTCGTGGATAACCATACAATTTTTGCTGATTCTCCCAAACTGCTGCCCGCAGTTCATCCTTCAAGAGAAGGCTACAGGGAGCTTGCTTTAAATTGGCTGCGCGCTTTAAAACCTTTTTTAGCTCAATAATTCTGGGGATATATACAATCTCATTTCCATTAACAAATACTTTTTGCTCGAACCAGGCATTAAAATATTGACAGCTTCCAGCGATTATTTGGTGTCATTGGTTATTCGATGGGATACAGTCTTTCCTTCCATTCAAATTTTTTCTTGAAAACTGAGAGGCGGAAGGAATTCAGAAGTATCAAAAGCCATAATATTACAGAAAAAGGGTGGAGAAGTCCATAGAACAAACTTGTCTCGAATTTCAAGGCCAGAAATATTTTCATGAAGGATATAATGCAAACTTGGAGCAAAGGATGAGTCAGGCCTTCATTGGATTCAAATGCGCCCCAAAGAGAAATATAGGGATAGACAAACAGAAAATAGCAGAAGATAATGACAAAAATAAGAAAATGAGGGGAAGAGCTAATGGCTGGATATGAATTTTTTGAAAATCCTTTCCATATTTCTTGTAACTTTGTATAAAACCTGACATTCATAAATGGTGACCCATTGATGACAGTAATTTTCCCATTGTTTTTATGGACAGCTTTAGCCAAAGCCATATCATCAACAATTTCATTCTTTATGGCTTTATAACCTCCACAAGTTAAAAAAGATTTTTTCTTGATGAACATAAATGGTCCAATCCCAACAGGAACTCGCGAGTGCCCTGAGTAATTTATAAGATTGAAAGGGATAAGAACAGTAAAAGCAAAATGCATAATCGGAAGTAGAAGTTTTTCAGACCAGGTTTTCATCGTTAATCCAGGAAGAAAAGTAAGGAATACAGAATCATTTTTCTGGGCAACGGAAAAAGCTTTAGAAATCGAGCTTTCTTTATGGACCGTGTCAGCATCTGTGAAAAGGAACCATTCACCTCTGGCTAATTGGGAAAGCTGGTGGCAGGCCCAGTTTTTTCCATTCCAATCCTTTGGAAGGTCTTTTCCTTTTACAACTTTCAGTTTTTTTGATTTCTGGGCAAGCTGCTTAGCAATTTGGAATGTGTTATCAGTGGAATCATCATCGAGAATAATGATTTCCAGATAAGGATAATTTTGCTCGAGAAGAGACAGAATACAATTATGAATGTTTTTCTCTTCGTTTCTCACTGGGAGTAGAACCGATATAAGCGGCAAATCAGTCTTATTCTCAGTCTTATTCTCAACCGTCTCTTGGTCATCAAGCATTCTCAGGTTGAGGAGCATGTTCATAAAAAGAAGAACAAGCAAAAAAGTAATTAAAACTTGCAGGAATTCCACTGTTTCCTACCACCCTGATATTTGCTTTATTTTCCTCATATACGGCTCATCTATCAATCTTTTCAAGCCTAATAGAAGCAGAAAAGAAGTTACAATCACAAACTCTTCCCATGATTTATTCATTAGAAACCGCCAGAGAAGAGGAATGCTTCCCATGCCAGTTCCTAATGCCAGGTGAAAGTTCCGAGTTGGGAGATAGACGAGGCCAATGATTATGCTGCTTATAATTATGACAAGAGGCTGCATTCCCATACAGAAACCCATGGCACAAGCAGCTCCTTTGCCTCCACGGCCTTTAAGAAAAAGGGGAAAGCCGTGCCCTAAAACAACGCAGACACCGCAAAGCCAGATCCAGACAGGTCCTAAGCCCAGAAAAGAACCAATAAAATAGGCCGCCAATCCTTTGCCAACATCAAGTGCTCCGGCAAGTGCGCCGTATTTTTTGCCTATAACATGCCAGACATTTCTGGCTCCGACATTCCCTTCACCTACCACACGAATATCAATTCCTTTAACCAATCTAGCGATAATATATGAAAAAGGAATAGACCCTACAAAATAAGAAAAAAGGCACCCAACAATGATATACCACATCATACTTTCTTTTAATTATTACATTGCACCGAAGATGTCAATTTTCAAACATCTTACATCACAAAATATCTATCATAGATAGCTTGGTTTGAGCTTGTGAAAAACTTTAAAATTTATGGTTTATTCTTATTTTTCATTGACATGGATTTCTTGTTTTTCTAAAATTGCTAAGCTGCAACAATGATCCATTCAATAATTTAAAAAGACTCTATTAACTAAAACTAAACACTTATATGGAGGAGAAACGATGACAACAGCACCTGTCGCCAATGCTTCCTACAAAAACATAGTCATCATCGGAGGTGGTGTGACTGGCGTACTTTCGGCCTGGGAATTGGCCAGAATGGGAGCAAAGGTGATTCTGGTTGAAGCACGCCATCTGGGAAGTGGCGCAAGCTCACGTTCAGCAGCATGCATCCGAGCTCAGTTCGAAACATTGTGCACAGTCCAGGGAATGCTATATTCCATCAATTTTTTCAAACACTGGACAGATATTATAGAAAATAGCCAATCTCCAATTCGCCAGAACGGCTATTTATTTTTGAAAAATTACATGGCCGACGTCGAAGCAGTAAAGCGGCAAGTTACCATGCAACAGAAAGCAGGCCTCAAAGAAGTGGAATGGCTTGACGAAGCGGCATTAAGCGAACACTTCCCTTATATTGACACCATTGGTATTGTCGGTGGAACCTGGTGTCCCAAAGACGGCTTTCTATTCCCGAACATCATCTATCAGGACTGCTCACAGGCAGCAAGAAAACTCGGAGTCGAAATCATTCAGAACGACCCGGTTGTTAAAGCTGAAATTTCCGGTTCTAAGGCTATCGCCGTCATCCTTAATTCGGGCCGAAGGATTGAGGCTGACGTTTTTCTAAACACAGCGAACGTCTGGGCACCGGGGATTTCACGGCTATTTGGAGGAATAGACCTGCCTATTACAGCAGAGCGCCGGTATCTGTACTTTTTGGATGGCCTGAAGAAGGATAGTGACTGGGGGCTAAAAATGGCGGATTTTCCGTCACTCCCGATGATCGTAACACCGTATGGCGCTTACTGCCGGCCTGAAAACCAGCAGATTATGATGGGCTGGCTGCAACACGCTAAACCGGCTACCCCCACGCTCGATAACCAAGACGATATCGAACCTGGCTTCGGGCTTGGTTTCAATGAATATGGTTCGGCCGTGCGCAAAGAGATAACCCAGTTTTTGCCAGCTGTTCAGGACATGGGAAGACTCGTGGCGGTTACAACTGGATTCTATGACACTACTCCCGACCACAACCCGCTATTTGGCTATGATCTTAACATTCACAACCTCATCCATGCGGCAGGATTTAGCGGACATGGCTTGATGCACGCACCTTTTTCAGCCCGCATTGTGGCCGAGCTGATTAATGCCGGCCATAACATAGAGACTATCAATCTTCCATACGATATCGGCCGGGTGGGCTTGAAGCACCTTTCCCTTAACAGGACCTTTGAATATTTCGAAGGCATGGTCATCTGACTCATATAATCCTGCGAAAAATAGCAACAATCCACAAAATTCTTGGACGATATACCCGGTTTCAAAAGGACCATTAAAGAAATTCAGTATATTTGTTGAAAAATCATGAAAAGAGTGCTAATATATTTTTAAATTATAATAGTTTTTCTCAAGCAAAAACAAGGAGACCAACGTTATGAACAGGAAACTTATCCGTCCTAACTTCTCTGAGATCAAAGAGAAAATGACCCGTGAAACACAAAGGAAAAAAATACATCCTTCCTACGATACCTTTGCCGAAAATTATTATTACCTCAAACAAATGAACAAAAAGACTCCTATGATTATTGTTTTCAACGATGGAGAAACAATCGAAGGACAAATAGAATGGTATGACAGAAATTGCATCAAACTAAATAGGGCTGACAATCCAAACCTCCTGGTTTATAAGAGAAGCATCAAGTACATCTACAAGCTCGAGGACAAGAAGGAAATAAAGAAAAGTACAAAGGGTCAATCAGAAAAAAAATCAACATCAGAAAAGAAGAAATGACAACTCCCAAGATCGGGATTTCTCTTGGGGATCCAGGAGGAATTGGGCCCGAAATCACTCTAAAAGCCCTTTCACGACTTTCTTCCCTCCCGAATGCTCATTATGTTATTTTCGGTTCTCTTCAATTGTTCAATAAAACAAGTGAAACATTGGGCTTAAATTTTGATATACATCCCTTCCACCAAGCAAAAAAATATCCTTCACACTCTATATCTTTCTATGATGTAGCAGCTCCCTTACAAGGAATACCGGTTGGAGCTCCTCATAAGGAAAATGGACAAGCATCCTTCCTTTATTTTGAAAAAGCTGTCAAAGAAGCTCAAAAGGGAACCATTCATGCAATAGTCACTGCACCCATATCCAAACTTTCTTGGTCCTTAGCTGGAATAAAATGGGCTGGGCACACAGAGTACCTCAACCAAACTTACCCTAATGCCATCATGAGTTTCTGGTCAAAAAAGCTTAAAGTAGTCCTTTTTTCGCATCATGTATCTTTAATGAATGCCATAAAAATAATAAAAAGAAAGGCGTTGGAAGAATTCTTTTTGACTTTGAATGAAAACATCCAGAAAGTTGGTAAAAAAAAATATCGTTTCTTTGTCTCCGGCCTTAACCCCCATGCAGGAGAAGAAGGACTTCTTGGCTCAGAAGAAACAAACGAAATCCTTCCGGCTATCCAAACAGCACAAAAAAAAGGCCTCTCTATTAGCGGCCCCTTCCCTCCTGATACTGTATTCAGAATTGCCTTAAACCAGCCAGATATAATAGTTATCGCGCTCTACCACGATCAAGGGCTAATTCCATTCAAGCTTGAAGTTTTCGACCAGGGAGTCAATGTGACATTAGGGCTTCCTTTTATCCGCACATCACCAGACCATGGGACCGCCTTCGATATTGCAGGAAAAGGAATTGCAAATCCACAAAGCATGATTGAAGCAATCCATCTTGCCTGGGATTTTATGGGGTAAGGTCTTACCTTATAACATGTTATAAAACTTCGTCGCCTTCATAACCTGAGAGCAAAGAAACCAATCAAGTGTTGTCCCTTTTTACAAAAAATATAAATTCTGAGTTTAAATTCAGTTTCCGTATTTTTTTTATTGTGACTCTTTCAGTTATATTTCTTCTGACTTTGCTCGGTCCGCGAAGCTCTTTTGTTCCTGGGCATGCCCTGAGAAAGCGCTTAAGATTAGCACAAAATAGATTTCTTCATAAATATACATCTGTAATAATCCACAATCGCAGTAACAGGACTCTGTCGTTCACCTGCTTATGCTAGCTTCTTGAATATTCTTGTTCAAAATGGAACAGAAAGCCTGGAGATTAAAGCCCGATTCCCAGGGCCAACATATACAATTAAGAATTTACCGCCATTTTTTAAGCTCTGCCTGCATTTCTCTTTTGATGTCTCTTTCACGAATTGCTTCTTTTTTCTGGTAAGCTCTTTTCCCTTTTGCTAAAGAAACCTCAATTTTAACTTTGCCTTTATCATTTATGAGGACTTTTGTTGGTATAAGTGTTAATCCTTTTTCCTTGATTTTCCCAATGAGTCGTTTAATCTCTCGGCGATGAAGCAAAAGCTTTTTCACCCGCAACGGGTCATGGTTGAATCTATTTGCCGCTTCATAAGGGCTAATATGACAATTGATAATAAAGGCTTCCCCATGCTTAATTTCCGCATAACTTTCCTTCAAGCTTACACGTCCTTCCCGGATAGATTTCACTTCGCTTCCCATCAAGGAGATTCCAGCTTCATATGTTTCTAAAATATCATAATTGAAAAAAGCCTTCTTATTTTTCGCGATTATTTTCATGCGCTTACTTTTTATCCTGGGTTTGTTTCTCTATTCGCAACAAGCTTATCTGTCGCTTGTTCATTTTTTCAACTATAAAACGATAATTTCTATATGTCAAAACATCTCCCTCGTTAGGAATTCTACCCAGTTGTGCAAGTAAAAATCCTGCAATTGTAGTATATTCACCCTTTGCAGGTATGCTTAAAGGAATTCTCTGGTTCACTTCCTTAATAGATGCATTCCCTTTAACCAGATATTTGTTTTTTTCCTTTTGAATGATTAATTCTTCAGCAACAGCATCATATTCATCTGTTATTTCTCCTACGATTTCTTCAATGATATCCTCTATAGTGACAATCCCTTCAACATTTCCAAACTCATCCACAACAAAGGCAAGGTGAGTTTTGGTCTCCTGCATCTGCCTTAGAGCTTTTTCTAAAGAGGCAGACTCCGGAATAAAAAGCGGCTTGCGCATCACAGAAGTAATGTCAATTTCTTTATTATCAACAAGATAAGAAATTATATCTTTTGCATGAATCGTGCCTTCAATATTATCCAACCGGCCTCTATAAACAGGAAAGCGTGAGAATCCTTCGTTTCGAATTAAATCCAAGATTTCCTGCAAAGTCGCTCCAGCTTCAATAGCTTTAACTTTTGGGCGTGGAATCATAATCTCTCTAATCGACCGAGACCCGATCTCCAGGACTCCAGATATCATTCGCGCTCGAAGAGCCGACATCCCTTTTATTCCAGCACTGAGCAGAATTTTTATTTCTTCTTGATCCAGCCTCTGTGGTAAGTCCTTCATCTTCTTTGAAGAAGATTGAAAAAACAGGCGCGAAAATGAAGTAAACAATTGGACTAGGGGATAAAAAATAACGATAAAAAACCTTACTGGCCTGGCAAAAATCAATGCAAGTTTTATTGGGTTCTGGGTTGCATAGGTTTTTGGTGTAATCTCAGAAAAGATAAGAATCAAGGAAGTTGTCATTACAGTAGCCAGTAGCACAGCTTTGTTTTTATCTGGGATAAAAGAAACAAATATGAAAGTGGCCACAGAAGCTGCAGCTGTATTAACTAATGTATTCCCTACGAGAATTGTGGCTAAAAGATTATTCACATCACCCATCATCTTTCTTATTAGGCGTGCTGCCCGGGAGCCTTTTTTATCTAAGGACTCTAATTTGTAAGGGTTAGAAGCTATAAAAGCTGTTTCTGAGGATGAAAAAAAAGCACTCAGCAAAAGGAATAAGAAAAAAAGGAGGATAGCAGGAAGTAGCATTTTTTCGAAAATCAGGAATCGATATTGGAAGTTCCCTCTTTAAAACAGCAAGATAAATGATCAAAGAGTTTTTTTTCTATTTCCTCAGAAGAAAGAGATGAAACCTCAGAGAGTTCTGTCACAAAAAGTTCCTTTGCCTTTTCCATCATGTTTTTCTCACGGAATGATAAGGGTTTTATTTTATTAAGATAATATAGGCTTTTCAAAACAATTGCGAGATCTTGAATCTGGCCTGTTTTCATGAGATCCACATGTTCTTTATACCTTCCCTTCCAGTTCATAGTTACATCAACTTCTCCATTCTTCATCAACTCAAATACATCATTTATTGAATTCTCAGAAATAGGTTTGCGTATGCCAATTTCCTGTAAGCTTGAAGAGGGGATGAGAACTAATGTATCATTCGCAATGATTCTTATGTGATAGACTTTGAATTCCTGGCCATAGTAATTTTCAATCTGAATGTCTTCGATGATTCCAAAGCCTTGATTGGGATAAATGATCTTATCTCCAATCTTAAATCTTTCCATTTTTGTTTATATTATACTCTACATTACTTACAAGAGTCAACCATAATACCTTAGTGACACATTGTCTCCTTAATTTTTAATAATTATAGTTGAAAATACTATCGTTGAGATAGATAGCAAAAGGTACATTGAGATTAACTTCTTTGCCTGGGAGGCATTAATCCTGCTTCCTCTTCGCTCCTCACACCTTACTCCTTACTCCTTACTTATATTACAATCAAAGAAAAACATATGTCTGTGCTTGACAGATATGCTTATGTTTATTAACATAGTCTATCAAACGTTAAATTGAAGACAGAAAAAAATGAAAAGAACATATCAACCCAATAAAAGAAAAAGAAATAAAAACCACGGTTTCTTGGTCCGAATGAGAACCAAGGGCGGTCAACAGATCATTAAAAACAGAAGACAAAAAGGCAGAAAAAAACTCGCTGTTTAATGTCTGATTCCCTTTGTCCTCGAGAGAGGATAAGAAAAAAAAAGGAATTTTTAGTAATTTATAAAAAAGGGACGCGATATAGGGGTAAATATTTTACCATCGTCCATATTTCCAATGATTTAAATTTTTCAAGAATGGCTGTCGTTGTTAGTAAAAAAATTGGAAATGCTGTGAAAAGAAATAAAATCAAAAGATGGATTAGAACGTTATTTCGAATGAACAAAACGCTGATGGACGAATCGTTAGATCTCATTATTATCCCAAAAAAAGAAATACAAGAGGCGGCATGGCCCGAACTTCAAGAAGAATTTCTAAAGGCTTTAAAATCCCTTAGACAAAGCTGTTAATTCTCATGAAAAACATCACTCTATTTTTTATCCGGTGCTATAAGACTATTGTATCCCCTCTTCTTGGAAATCACTGTCGCTTCTATCCGCCATGCTCAGAATATACATACGAAGCCGTAAAAAAATACGGATTTCTAAAAGGAATTTTATTAGGGACAAAAAGGCTCCTTAAATGCCACCCGTTTCATTCTGGAGGAGTCGATTCTGTTCCTTAAGGATCTTTAAATGGAAAAAAGATTATTATTAGCTATTTTTTTATCTTTTTTAGTGTTATTTCTCTATCAGGTTTTATTTGTTAAACATGAACCTTTGCCAGAATCTTCCGAGGAGATAGTATCTGCGTTAGAGAGAGAATTTCAGAAACAAGAACCCACACAAGAACCATCGTTGGAATCACATTTAAAAGAAGATGATTTTCAATCTATCTCTACCCAGTTGAAAGAAGATGTTTTTATCGAAACTCCTCTCTATAAAGCAATATGGAGCAATGAAGGAGCTGTCCTTAAAAGCTGGAAACTAAAACAACATAAGGGCGATAATGGGGAAGATTTGGAAATTGTTTCCTTTGCTTCTACAGAACTAAATAAATACCCTTTCTCAATAGCCACAGATGATCCCTACTTTGATAAGTTAGCCAATACTTCTCTCTATCAGGTCTCAGCCTACCGATTAGAGCTTAAGGAAGGACAAACTGGAGAGTTGCGGTTTCAGTTCGCCAGTAAAAATGGCACAAAAATTGAGAAGATATTCGTTTTCAATGGCGAAACCTACAATTTTGATATTCAAATCAACGTCTGGAAAAATGGTCAGAAAATCGAGCCCTACCTCCTTTGGGGCCCAAGCTTAGGCAACCTATCTCAAACAGAGCAAAAACAGAGATTCGGCGGAGGTCAAGGCATCTCAGTTTTAGCGGGAAAGAAGGTATTTCGGCAAAGTGAGAATAAATTCAAGCCAGAACAAAGTGCTTTTAATTTTGTTAAGTGGGCCGCCTATGAAGACAACTACTTTACAGCGCTTTTTCTTACTTCTCCAGAAAAATCAAGCGCAGTTTTCATAAGAGAGGAAATCAATCAAACCCCCTGTTTTTTCCTTTCCGTCAATTTTCCTCAAAAAGTCTATATAGGGCCTAAGGACTTAGATGGTTTGACTCAATTTGGATCTGACGCAAAGAAGCTTATACGCTTTGGGTTTTTTGGATGGATTGCAGAAATCCTTCTTAGATCCATCAAATCAATACATAAAATCACCCCTAACTGGGGATTTAGTATCATCATCCTGACTTTCATAATAAAAATTATCTTTTTCCCCCTTACCTACAGCAGCACCCGCTCTATGGCTAAAATGCAAGAACTTCAGCCAAAGATTAAAGCGATTAGAGCCAAATACAAAAAAGCCAAAAAGGATATTGCCCAACGGCGTAAGATGAACGAAGAAATTATGGCGCTTTATAAAGGACAGGGTATTAATCCCGCCGGCGGTTGTTTGCCTTTGCTAATTCAAATCCCTATATTTTGGGGATTTTTCCGCATGCTCGCCATTTCTATTGAGTTCAGACACAGTCCTTTTTTATTCTGGATCAAAGACCTTTCTGTAAAAGACCCATTCTACATCACCCCTGTTCTCATGGGCATCACCCAGTTTATTAGCCAAAAAATGACCCCTACATCTGCTGATCCTGCTCAACAAAAAATGATGCTCATAATGCCCGTTGTGATGACTATTTTCTTTATGAATTTTCAAAGCGGTCTTATCCTCTATTGGTTAACAAATAATGTACTTCAAGTCGGACAACAATACATCATGAATCATCTGGCGCATAAAAAAAAGAGAGAGGCACATGCAAAAAGACGAAAAAAATAGTCGAACTCAAGAATTCAAAGGAAGAAACCTTGAAGATGTTATCAGCCATGCAGAGCATATCCTAAAAATGCCCCGCACCCAGTTTAATTACGAGATTGTCGCTGAAAAAACCAAACTTTTTGGAATCAGAACCAAAGAGATTGTAATACGCACCTGGCCAAAAATGCCTTCAGATGAATATCCTGCTGTCCAGTTCCTGGAGAAACTTCTTTCCCTTTCCCCATTTGAGATTGATTATTATATAACAAAAAAAAATGACATGCTTTATATCATTTTCGAAGGAAAAGACAAGTCCCTTCTTCTTCACAAGGATGGTGCCCTGTTGCTTGCTATTCAGCACCTCCTTAATAAAGTTTCTCCGCAAAAAGTCCAAACCGATTGCGATTTTTTCAAAAAGCGGAAAGAACGGCAGCTTATAGAACAAGCCCAGCAGATAGCTCGTGAAGTCCTGGAGTCCGGAAAGAATGAGATTCTTGATTATTTTAACCCTTATGAAAGGCGAATTATTCATATTGCTGTGAACCAAATTCCTGGAATCACTACAACAAGTATTGGCGAAGGGTTTTTAAAAAGAGTCAAGATTCATCCAGAGAAAGCCGAAGTAGAGTAGCAACCCACATTTTCTATTGCTTTATGCCTGAATTCATTGTATTCATATTACGCTTCTTACACACAATTCTTAAACGTAATAGCAACAGTAGAAGCAGTATTTCTCTATTTATGCTTTACGTTTTACGACTTACGTCTTATTATTAATTTAAATAAACAATGTTTGAAGACACTATTATTGCTGTTTCCACCCCTCTTGGTTATGGGGGATTGGGTGTAGTCCGCCTTAGCGGGAAAAAATCTCTTTCTATCTCAAAAAAAATATTTAAACCAAAAAAACACAAGGCGAAAATCCTTCCGAGCCGCCCTATCTTAGGAAATTTGTATCATTTCGAAGATAAAGATTTCTTTGAAGAGGCATATTTGACATTTTTCCCTGCTCCCCGCACATACACGCGTGAAGACGTCGTGGAGATTTCATGCCATGGAAGCCCTCTTATCCTTGAGGAAATCATACGACTGGGCATTAAAGCTGGAGCCAGGCATGCCAGGCCAGGAGAATTCACTCTCAGGGCCTATCTGAATGGCCGTATCGATATACTTCAAGCTGAAGCTATTAATGATATTATTCAGGCAGCTTCGTTTAAGCAGGCAAAAATCTCATATAAGCAATTGGAAGGGAAGCTGTCTCAGACTATCAACTCTCTCCGGAACCAAATGATAAATCTCTTGTGCCAAATAGAAGCCAACATTGAATTCCCTGAGGAAGACTTGAAAATATCCCCTCAAAAAATCACAAAGACGATCACTAATATTACTCGCACATTAAAATCTCTCATTGAAAGTTACAATCTTGGAAAAACATTATCTGAAGGAATAACTTTAGCTATCTTGGGCAGGGCAAATACAGGAAAATCAACTCTGTTTAACTCTCTTTGTGGAAAAGAGCGTGCGATTGTTACCTCTTACCCAGGCACAACCAGAGATTATCTTCATGAAAGGATTAAAATAAAAGATTCTCTCTTCACTTTAATTGACACAGCGGGTTTCGAGAATGCCACCCATCCAGTAGATAAAGAAGGCATAAAAAGAGGAAAACAGCAGGCTGTATCTGCCGATGGCCTTCTTATTCTGTTTGATGCGTCAAAAAAAGAAAGCACTGAAGATCTCCAGTTGGTCCACTCTTTCCCTAATAAAAGAAAACTTCTCCTCTTCAACAAAATTGACCTCCGAAAAAAAATAGACGTCTCAAAGCTTACAAATATGGATAAAAATCTTCCCTTTTTAGAAATATCGGCACTTAAAGGCACAAATCTTAATAAACTCACAGAGATGATTCATTCTATTTTTGTCCCTAAAAAAGAATTTGGTGAAGAAATCATTCTTCACTTAAGGCAAAAGCTTCTCCTTGACGAAATTCTTTCTTGCCTGGAGGAGGGACTTCGTTTATATAAAGATGGTCACCCAGAAGAAATTGCCGCAGAGGAGTTCCGCAAAACAATTCCTCTTATAGGCCAGCTCACGGGTGAAATCCGGACTGAGGACATATTGAATGAGATTTTCAGCCGATTCTGCGTGGGAAAATAGGAAAAACGATGATTTCTGGAGATGAATACGATATTATAGTCGTTGGTGCTGGCCATGCAGGCTGTGAAGCTGCATACGCAGCAAGTATGATGGGACTTAACACCTGCCTAATTACAATTCATCTTGAAACGATCGCTCAAATGTCATGCAATCCCGCAATTGGAGGGCTCGCCAAAGGTCACCTCGTGCGGGAAATTGATGCCTTAGGTGGCATAATGGGCCTTCTGGCAGACGAAACAGGAATCCAATTTCGGCTTCTTAACCGAAGCAGGGGCGGAGCGGTTCAGGCGCCAAGAGCACAATCTGACAAAGCTCTATACAGGTTAAAAATGAAATCCTGGCTAGAGCAGTTGCCTCGCTTAACTCTTTTTCAAGGGATTGCCACACAAATACTTATGAAAAACAAGAAAGCTTGCGGAGTAAAAACCCTTGAAGGGAATCGTTTATTCGCAAAGGCAGTAATCCTGACGCCTGGGACATTTTTAAACGGCACTATCCACATCGGACTTCACAGCTACTCTGCGGGCCGTGCTAATGAACCAGCATCCATAGAATTGAGCGAAAATTTAAAAGAATTGGGGTTTAATACCTTCCGTCTTAAAACAGGGACTCCCATGAGAATTCACAAAGACAGTATCGATTGGAGTCAATTTATGCCTCAGCCAGGAGATGAAAAACCAGTGCCATTTTCATTCCGGACAAAAAAGCCCTTAAAAAATAAAATCGTCTGTTATATTGGTTACACAAATGACAGAACCCATGAAGTTATCATGAAAAATTTAGATCAGTCTCCTCTTTATAGCGGAAAAATAACAGGCATTGGTCCCCGTTACTGCCCCTCCATTGAAGACAAAGTTGTTAAGTTTCCACATCATTCACGACACCAGTTTTTTCTTGAACCCGAAGGTTTGGAAACATCCGAAATCTACGTGAATGGGCTGTCTTCCAGTCTGCCATATGATGTCCAAAAAAAAATCCTGAAAAGCATTCCAGGCCTTGAAGAGGCAAAAATTTTGAGGCCTGCCTATGGAATAGAATATGATGCTGTAATCCCTACTCAGCTTTTGCCAACCCTGGAAACAAAAGCTGTCCCAAACCTCTATCTCGCTGGCCAGATTAATGGAACTTCAGGCTACGAAGAAGCCGCTGCTCAAGGATTAATGGCAGGAATCAATGCTGCATTAAAAATAAAATGCAAAGAACTTTTTTATCTTCGCAGGGATGAAGCTTATATTGGTGTTTTGATTGACGACCTTATTGCAAAGGGCATTGAAGAACCTTACCGCCTATTCACTGCCCGAGCGGAATACAGGCTTCACCTCCGTATAGATAATGCTGATAAAAGACTCATGAAATACGGCTACAAGTTTGGGCTTATTCAGGAAAAAGACTATAAAGCTTTTCTGAAAAAACAGGAAAAGATAAAGAAAACTCTCACATTTCTTGATAAAGAAAAAATTGTGACAGAAAACCGAAATAAAATATCTTTAAAAGAACTTTTAAAAAAACCTGAAGTAACATTCAAAAATGTGGTAGAATATAAAAAATTAGATATAGATTTAACCGATGAAGAGATGCGACATATTGAATCTGAAGTTAAATATGAAGGATACCTCAAGAGGCAGTCAAAAGAAATCACTCAAATCATAAAAATGGATCGAGAAAAAATCCCAGATTACATGGACTTTAAAAAAATACCAGGCTTGACAAGAGAAGCGAGAGAAAAATTAGAGAAGACGGCTCCTAAAACCATCGGAGAGGCCAAGAAAATTCCGGGCATCACCCCCGCAGCAATCATGAATATACACATTTATCTGAAGCTTGTAAAAAAAACGCGCAGATATCCATCAAATGTTTCACGTGAAACATCTAAAGGCCATGAATAGAATTATTGCGATTGCAAACCAAAAAGGAGGCGTTGGGAAAACCACAACAGCTATTAATCTCTCCGCATCCTTAGCAATAAAAGGAAGAAGAGTTCTCATTATCGATTTTGACCCTCAAGGGATGGCCACTATTGGTCTCGGGCAGCCAAAAGAAGAAAAAATGGGGGTCTACCCCTCTCTCATGAACGGAAGCTACTTGATGGACTTTATCAAGCCCACTGAACTTGACAACCTCTATCTATGTCCTTGTTCTCCTGAGTTAACCGGCTTTGAAGCAGAAATCTTCAACCAGGAACAAAGAGAAAAAAGATTGCGGTTCGCATTAGAAAAAATAAATAAATTTTACCACTTCATTCTCATCGATTGCCCGCCCTCACTCGGATTTCTAACAATCAATGCCCTTACTGCTGCCGATTCTGTTTTGATTCCCATTCAGACCGAGTTTTTTTGTATGGAAGGAATTCCTGACTTGTTTCGCACGCTTGATGAAGTTCGAAGATGCTTGAATCCTTCCCTTGCTATCGAGGGAATCCTTTTGACAATGTTTGATGAGCGAACAAACCTCTCTAAGCAGGTTGCTGCAGAAATTCGCCAATCCTTAAATAAAATAACCTATGAAGTGATTATTCCTCGAACTGTAAAACTTGCTGAAGCTCCCAGTTTTGGTAAACCCATTCTCCTGTATGATATCAAATCAAAAGGAGCAGAATCCTACCTAAATTTAGCCGAGGAGATACTAAAGAAATGAAAAAGAAAGCATTGGGAAAAGGCTTACAAGCTTTTTTGCCAGAAGACTATGGAATCTTAAAGGAAGAGAGGTATATTGAACTCGACATTGAAAAAATCAAGCCTAATCCTCTTCAACCGAGATTAAACTTTAAATCTGATTCGATTGACGAGCTTGCTCGTTCTATTCAAGAATCCGGGGTGCTCCAGCCGATCGTTGTTACTGCTGAAGGAGGCTATTACAAGATCATTTTAGGCGAACGACGGTGGCGTGCTGCCCAAAAAATCGGGCTCAAAAAAATCCCGGCTCTCATTCGCTCTCTTTCTAAAGACAGATATCTTGAGATTTCTCTTATTGAAAACCTTCAAAGAGAAGACTTGAATCCTTTAGAAATTGCTCTTGCCTATCAAAGAATGACTAAAGAGCTTAATTACACACAACAAGAAATTGCGGATAGGGTAGGAAAGGACAGGGCATCCGTGGCAAATTATTTACGCCTATTAAAGCTCCCTAAGGATGTCCAGGATTTTCTTGCAGACGACAAAATTTCGATGGGCCATGCAAGAGCATTGATTCCTATTGAAGATTCTGAACAACAGATCGCTCTTGCTCGATTGATTCATAAAAATAACCTGTCTGTTCGAGACGTGGAAAAAAGAGTAAATAAAATCAAGGCAATGCCTAAAACAAAAGAAGCTGAACCAATTGACCCAGATTTACTTGCTCTCCAGGAAGAATTCCTTAAAGCTTTAGGCACAAAAGTTTCTATCTCCGGCAATCAAAACAGGGGGATTGTAAAAATCTATTATTTTTCATTAGATGAGCTAAATCAAATCTATGAAAAAATTAAAGGAGTCAGCCAATGAAAGACAAAAAAAGAGGTATAGATGAAGATAAAATCACTGGTTTTTTTGATGAAAACACAGAGATGAAAGGCGATTTGAATTTTAAAGGGTCTTTCAGGATTGATGGACGTTTCAAAGGAAAAATTGATTCTGATTCAACGCTTGTTGTTGGAGACAGCGGAAAAGTCGATGCAGACATAAAGGTTGCCAACATAGTTATCAGTGGCGAAGTCAAAGGGAACATTATTGCCTCTGAAAGAGTCGAAATAACCTCCAGCGGCAGAGTGATTGGAACAATTGCCACTCCGAAATTAATTGTAGAAGAAGGGGCTTATCTTGAGGCAAGCTGCCAGACAACCAATGGTGCTATCTCTATCACGCCCGAAAAACTTAACATTAAAAAAGATAAAGCAGACTTAGGAAATGAATCGTGAACCTTGCCACTGGTGTTATCCCTGCAAGACATAGCTCTCAAAGGTTCCCTGGAAAGCCTCTCGCTCTTATCCACGGCAAGCCCATGATACAAAGAGTCTATGAGCAGGCAAAAAAAGCGACCCTTTGTGAGCAAATCATAATAGCTACAGACGATGAAAAAATTTTTCATGCTGCCCAGGCATTCGGTGCCGATGTCTGGATGACATCATCCCAACATAATTCCGGTACAGAACGAGTAGCTGAAATTGCAGAGAAAATCCAGTGTCCAATAATAATCAATATCCAAGGGGACGAACCTCTTCTTCAAGGGCAAATGATCGACGATTTAATTATAGCCTTGCAAGATGAAAACATAGCTGTGGCGACTCTGGCAACCAAGATAAAAGACTTCACCCTTATTGATGATAAAAATATCGTTAAAGTTGTGACAGATAAAAACGATTTTGCCCTGTATTTTTCCAGGTCTCCTCTTCCATTCCAGCCCACAGACTACTTCTTACAGCACATCGGAATCTATGGTTATCAAAGGGATTTTCTTCTTAAATTTGGCCAACTACCTGAATCCAGGCTTGAAAAAACAGAAAAATTGGAACAGCTTAGAATTCTTGAGAACGGATACAAGATAAAAGTGGTCGAAACTCCTTTTAAGACCTTGAGCGTGGACTCCCCACAGGATATACTCAAGGTCGAAGATATTTTAAAGACAGTGTCAAATTAAAGATTTTATTGGAGTTAGCTATGACTACCGTTGCAAAAGAAATAAAACTCATTAATAACGTTAAAATCGGAGGGCCTAACTCCTTTTTCTTGATAGGGGGCCCCTGTGTTATTGAAACCCATAAACATACATTCTTTTTAGCCCGGGAAATTAAAAAAATCTGCGACCATCTTAAAATCCCTTTTATCTTTAAAGCCTCTTATGACAAAGCAAACAGGTCTTCAATCTCTTCCTTCAGAGGTCCAGGGCTTGAAAAAGGCCTTGATATCCTCAATCACATCAAAAAGGAACTTGGAGTCCCAATCCTATCTGATGTCCACGAAACCGCTCAAGTCGAAAAAGCCGCAGAGGTTTTAGATGTTATTCAAATTCCTGCTTTCCTGTGCCGGCAAACAGATTTAATCTTGGCAGCAGCTCAAACACAGAAGCCTTTGAACATCAAAAAAGGCCAATTTTTATCCCCCTATGACATGAAAAATGTTATAGATAAAATTCTCAGCCAGAAAAATGATAATATCATCATCACGGAAAGAGGCACTTTTTTTGGTTATAATAATTTAGTTTTTGATATTCGCTCAATTCCAATCATGAAGAGGTTGGGTTTTCCTGTTGTAATCGATGCCTCTCACAGTGTTCAAAAGCCTGGAGGACAAGGAGCTTCTTCTGGAGGGGATGCAGAATTCATCCCTTATATAGCTAAAGCCGGAGTCAGTGTCGGCGCTGATGGAGTCTTCCTTGAAATACATGACAATCCTCCACAAGCTCTGTCAGATAAACATAACTCGTTGTATTTAAATGAGTTACATGTTTTACTCTCATCGCTCTGTCAATTAAAATCTGCATTAAGCAGGAATAATTCTTTAGATTGAGGTATAATATCTCAACATGAGAAAAGATAGAATTATCCAAATCGGAAAACAAGTTTTAGAAATCGAAGCAAAAGCAGTAAACGATCTGTCATTGCATCTGGATGAAAGTTTTGTCCAGGCCGTTGAATTGCTATCTAATGCAAAGTCCCGGGTGATTGTAACTGGCATGGGAAAATCAGGCCTTGTTGGCCGCAAAATAGCAGCAACATTAGCAAGCTGCGGCACTCCTGCCATGTTTATCCATCCTGCAGAAGCCGGCCATGGAGATCTGGGGATGATTATCAAAAACGATATTCTTCTTGCCATATCCTACAGCGGCGAGACAAAAGAAATTGTAGGCCTTCTCGATTTTATAAAACGGATTGGAATAAAGCTCATCTGCATCACTGGTAATAAAAATTCTAAAATCGCTAAGTATAGCGATATTGTTTTAGATGCTAAAGTCGAAAAAGAAGCTGAATCAAGCGGATTAATTCCTACTGCCAGTTCAACTGCTGCCTTAGCTCTTGGCGACGCTTTGGCAATTGCACTTATGAAAGAAAAAGGTTTTAACGAAGAAGATTTTGCATTTGTCCATCCAAAAGGCCAAATAGGGAAAAAACTTTTAAAAATAAAAAACCTCATGCACAAAGGCCAGCAAATACCCTGTGTCTCTCTCGATACTCCAATGAATCATGTGTTAAAGGAAATGTCGAGGAAAAAATTGGGGATGACCTGTGTTGTCAACAAACAAGAAAAAATCGTTGGGGTTATAACAGATGGGGATCTAAGAAGGATGCTCCAAAAATTCGGGGAAAGTTTGATGTACAAATCAGCGCAAGATTGCATGACTCCTAATCCCATCACCGTAGAAAAGGAAGATTTAGCCACTAAGGCCCTTAACATCATGGAAGAGCATAAAATTACGTCTCTTGTTATCACAAACAAGGACAAGAAAATCGAAGGCATAATACACCTTCATGATTTATGGAGAACGGAGATGTTTTAATGGAACCAACAAAAAGAGCACAAAAAATCAAAATGATTCTTATGGATGTAGATGGAACCCTTACTGATGGGGCAATCCTTGTTCTTCCTGACGGGAAAGAGCTAAAGTCTTATAATGTCAGAGATGGAATGGGTATCCTGCTTGCTCGGCTTGCAGGATTAAAAACAGGAATCATCACTGGAAAAACTTCTAAATCACTGGAAAAACGTGCCCAATTGTTAAAAATCGTTGAATTATACCAGGGAATTCTTGATAAAAAGACAGTTTT
Source organism: Candidatus Aminicenantota bacterium (assembly GCA_014859315.1). Classification (GTDB taxonomy): domain Bacteria; phylum Acidobacteriota; class Aminicenantia; order Aminicenantales; family Aminicenantaceae; genus Kmv29. Next base: position 18,113 of record JACUUK010000003.1, on the reverse strand, counting down.
ACTCGAAATCTTACAGAAACACACACTGAAATTAGAAGAAATCGCCTATATAGGTGATGATTTAGGAGATTTGGAAGTTATCCAATCTGTGGGATTTGCAGGAGCTGTCGCGGATGCCCACCATGAGATAAAAAAACACAGTCACTTCATATGCACAAATCCAGGGGGAAAAGGAGCAGTCCGGGAATTCATCGAATTCATCCTTGAAGCCCAGGATAAATGGGAATCAATCAAGAACACTGCAAAAAATCTAAAAGGAATTACATTAAAATAAAATTTTAAACCGGCATAGATTATATTTTAATCTCAAGAGGGAGGATTTAAGTGAAACTCAAACAGGAAATCTTCAGGCAATATGATATAAGGGGAATTGTAGATAGAGATTTAACACCGGGAACAGTCGAAATATTAGGGAAAGGCATTGGCACTTATTTTCGAAGAAACGCGTGTAAGGAGGTTGCAATCGGCAAAGATTGCCGACTCAGCTCTCCTGCTTTTTCCGAAGCGCTTATAAAAGGGATTCGTTCGACAGGATGCAGTATAATCGATTTAGGGACTATCCCAACACCAATTCTCTATTTTGCCATATATACCAAAAACATTTCGGCCGGCGTGATGATCACTGGCTCACACAACCCACCTGAATACAATGGCTTTAAAATGATGGTTGGCAAAGAAACTCTCTTTGGAGAATCCATACAGCAGATATATAAGATCATACAAAGCAACGACTTCGCAAAAAAGGATGGCGCCTCAATCCAATCATATAATATCATTCCAGAATATAAGGAATATGTGCTAAAAAACATCTCCCTCCAAAGGAAACTAAAAATTGTTGTTGATGCTGGAAATGGCACAGCCGGGGTCATAGCTGTTCCAATATTTAAAAAGCTGGGCTGCGATGTCATTGAACTTTATTGTGAGATGGACGGTCATTTTCCTAACCATCATCCTGACCCAACACTTCCTGAAGCTCTTAAAGATATCATAAGGACTGTCAAAGAATCACAGGCAGATTGCGGAATTGCTTATGACGGGGATGGAGACCGAATAGGCGTAATCGATGATATGGGCGATATAATCTGGGGAGATAAACTTATGATTCTTTTTTGCCGCGAACTTCTTCCTTCTTATCCTGGAGCTACTATTATTTCGGAAGTCAAAGCTTCTAAGGTGCTTTATGAAGAAATCGAAAGGTTAGGAGGCAGGCCAATCATGTGGAAGGCAGGTCATTCCTTAATCAAAAAAAAGATCCAAGACGAAAATGCAATCCTCGCTGGAGAAATGAGCGGCCATATCTTTTTTGCAGACAAGTGGTTTGGCTTTGATGACGCCATTTATTCCTCTGCTCGCTTGCTTGAAATCCTTTCCAGAAGCAATCAAAAAATCTCTCAGATGTTCTCTGACCTCCCCAAGACCTACAGCACTCCTGAAATCAGGATTTATGCGTCAGATGAAGTGAAATTTAAAATCGTAGAACAGGTGAAAGATGAACTTTCCAAAAAACACCAGGTAATTGATATAGATGGCGTCCGCGCTCTCTATCCGAAAGGTTGGGCTTTAGTACGGGCATCCAACACACAGGAAGTTCTAGTGTTACGCTTTGAAGCGGATACCAAGGATGATTTAGACGCAATACGAAAAGATGTCGAAAAGACAATCGAGAAGGTTATCCAGGGGTTAGAAAACTCTTGAGTCTATTCGAAATCATCATTTTAGGAATTATCCAGGGATTGACAGAATTTCTCCCTGTAAGCAGTTCAGGACATCTGGTCATTTTCCAGAATCTTTTCAGACTTCAAGGACCTCGAGTGTTTGTTGATGCAATGCTTCATGCAGGAACTCTGTGCTCGCTGTTTATTTTTCTTCGAAAGGATATTTTTGACCTAATCCAAAGTTTCTTTCGATTTTGTTTCAATCCTAAAAAACATCTGTCAGACCCAAACCTGAAGGTCATATTTTCCCTAATTCTGGCATCTATTCCAACAGCACTGATAGGTTATACATTCAGTGATTTCTTCGAATCTTTGTTCAACTCTTTGAAGGCTGTAGGAGGAGCATTGATGGTTACCGGGGCTTTCCTTTTCATCACAAAAAATTCAAAAGAAAGGCCAAAAAATATTATCCTCCATCCGCTTCTTATCGGATTTCTGCAAGGATTAGCAATTGTCCCTGGTTTCTCCCGGTCTGGATTCACTATCGGGGGAGCGCTTCTCTTGGGCTGGAATAGAAGAGAGTCTGCTCGTTTTTCCTTCCTTCTTTCTATTCCTGCTATACTTGGTGCATGCTTATTCCAGCTCCAAAAAAATGATGGGGCTTCACAGCCATGGGGTTTGTTATTAACCGGAACCTTTGTCGCTTCGGTGTTCGGATATTTTGCTCTTGTTTTTCTGGCTAACCTTGTACAGAAAGGAAAATTTTATGTCTTTTCATTTTATTGCTTTATTGCAGGTATTGTGGCCTTAATTTTATCATTTGTGATATAAGAATTCATGAGCCTGGATTATTCACGAGTCGAGGTTGCTGCGGATGCGAGGCCCAGGGTATGCAGCTGTGGTCGTCAGATCGGCTCGCCCGAAGGGTAAAGAATGCCGACATAAAGGAAAAGAAGCACATGGGAAAAGAATTGAATGTTATACTGAAGGAAAAATCAATGTAAATGGCAGATATCATGGAAAATAAATATTGGTGTCGGCATAATTTATGAATAATTCAGGTAAGGAGATGTCTCAATGGATATTATTGCATTAATCATGGCAGGAGGGACAGGCACCCGTTTCTGGCCATTGAGCCGGATAAAAAAACCCAAGCAGTTTCTACCCATCATAAGCAACAGGACGATGATTGAAGAAACTGTTTCACGCCTCTTGCCACTAATTGCAACTTGCAATATCTTCACGATCGCCAACTCTGAACACACAAAGCTGATAAAGGAACTTCTTCCAGAACTCCCCAAAGAAAACCTTCTCGTCGAGCCAAAAGGGAAAAACACTGCTCCTTCTCTTATTCTGGCAACAGCTAAAATCTATCTCCAAAACCCTGAATCCGTAGTAGCGGCACTTCCAGCTGACCACCTGATTAGAGACACGTCTCTTTTCCTGAAAAAACTGGAGGCTGGCGCGGCTGCCGCATCTCAAGGAGAATACTTGATAACGTTTGGTATTCCCCCAGCACATCCTTCGACTGGCTATGGCTATATCCAATTTTTGACTGAAAACCCTCTAAGATTTTCTGGAGAAAAGTTCTATTCTGTCGAGAGGTTCAAGGAAAAACCCGATTATGAACATGCAAAATCATTTTTGCAGGCAGGAAATTATTTTTGGAACTCAGGAATGTTTATATGGAAAGCCGAAGTGTTTGCAAAAAAACTTAAACATTATGCCCCAACGATGTATATGTACTGGGAAAAAATTCTCGATGCTTTGAATAAAAATGACATCAAAAAACTTGAAAAGATATTCGACGAGATTCCTTCTATCTCTGTCGACTATGCCCTCATGGAAAAGGCAAAAGGAGTCTTGATGTGTGAAGGAAATTTCGGCTGGTCAGATGTCGGCGTTTGGTCTTCGCTTTCGGAAATCTGGCAAAAAGACAATCAGGGAAATGCCATTAGAACAGAGGCCATAACTATCGATTCTAAAAACTGTCTCGTTCATAATCCATCCAAACTCACAGCTTTAGTCGGAGTCAAAGACCTAATTGTGGTAGACACAGAAGATGCTCTTCTTATCTGCCATAAAGACCAGGATCAAAAGGTAAAAGAAGTTTTCGAAAAAATCAAGAAAAAAGGGAAGATTGATTATTTATAAAATCTTTCTTTAAAATAAATACCAACTAAATCACATCGAATTCTACTAACAGATAAAAATTGGTAGGGCAAATCGAATAACGAATAAAAGAAAGGAACATAAATGTTTTCATTTCAACAGGTAAATCTTAATTTTTACGATTTTATTGCAACGGAATTCTTTATTTTTACGTATAATCTATTTAAAATACTTTCACTATTTATCATAAGCTTTATAGTGCTTGTGCAATAAAATTTATGGGAGGATAAGAATCAAATCCAGGTGCGAGGAGGAATTCATCGATGAGAAAATTATCACTTTGCCTTTTGCTGGTCTTTTTCATGGGCTATATTTTCGTCCCAGGCTTATTTTCACAGGAGGAGAAAAAAGACATCAACGAACTCAAGAAAAAAGCGCCCAAAGTTTATATAGACTGCAGCCGATGTGATATCGACTATATACGCACAGAAATCACATTTGTGAATTATGTGCGGGACAGGAAAGAGGCGGATATCCATGTGCTTATCACAAGCCAAAGGACAGGAAGCGCAGGCCTGGAATACACATTGGCTTTTATCGGACAAAAAGAATATGCAGAGGTGCAGAACACTTTAATATATGTCTCACATAAGTCAGACACAGAGGATGAGATCCGCAAGGGGCTTGTGAGGGTCTTAAAAATGGGCCTTATCGGCTATGCTGCAAGAACGCCTATCGCAAATCAAATCTCAATCAAACTTGAAGAAAAGGTAAAGGCAACATCTGTAGAAGACAAATGGAATTTCTGGGTTTTCAGCATCAGCCTTCACAGCTTTCTCAATGGACAAAAAACAAGCAAATTCACGTCTATCTATGGAAGCATTTCTGTCAACAGGATCACGCCTGAATCAAAATTAAGGCTGGGGCTTTCTACAAATTTTGATAAAAGCCGTTTCGATATTGATGAGACCACAAGTATTTCCAGCTCCTCTGAAAGCCGAAGTCTTGATGGTTTATACGTCAAAAGTCTTAACGACCACTGGTCAATCGGTGGCTGGTTTTCTTTGGCTCATTCTTCCTACAGGAACATAGACTTTGCCATAAATCCTGCCCCTGCCATCGAGTTCAATGTTTTCCCCTATTCAGAATCTACAAGGAGGCAGTTGCGCCTTCTTTATAAATTCGGATACCATTTTTCCCAATATAAAGAAGAGACCATTTATAATAAGACCTCTGAAAACCTGTTGAATGAAAGCCTCTCTGCCACTCTTGAACTCAAGGAGCCCTGGGGCACAGTAACAACATCTTTGGAAGGATCTCATTACTTCCATGATTTCAGCAAGTATCGATTTAATGTCTTTGGGGAGCTCTCTTTCCGGATATTCAAGGGCTTATCCTTGAATGTATTTGGAAGCTACTCACGCATCCACGACCAGCTTTCCTTATCAAAAGAAGGCGCCACGTTCGAGGAAATCTTACTGCGCCGGAAAGAACTAAGCACGGATTACAGTTATTTTGCCTCTATTGGACTGAGTTATTCTTTTGGCTCTATTTACAGCAATGTAGTGAATCCGCGCTTTGGAAACGGCTGACGTTCCATAAGGATCATCATGTAGAGATAAAAAAGAGAACAGGGCTTGATTATTTCAAAAAGGAGGTCTGGATGCTTTCACAAAAATATTTTTTCATCCTGATTTGTTCTCTCATGCTTTTATCATTAGGGGGGACAATCGCTAATATCCCGGATTGGGAAAATCCTCAAGTGATTGGCATAAACAAAGAGCCTGCCCACTGCACCCTGATGCCTTTTCCTGACGAAAAATCTGCTCTCAATGGAACACGGCAGGATTCTCCTTTATATCAGTCCCTGAATGGCCTCTGGAAGTTTCATTGGGTCCCCAAGCCAGATGATAGACCTGTTGATTTCTATAAAGTCAATTATGATGTTAGCCGCTGGAAAGAAATTCCTGTTCCATCCAACTGGCAAATGCATGGGTATGGGATTCCAATATACAGCGATGTCCGCTATCCTTTCCCTGCAAATCCCCCTTTTATCCCACACGAGAACAATCCAGTAGGTTCTTACCGACGAACATTTGAAATCCCTAAATCATGGAAAGATAAGCAGGTTTTTCTGCATTTTGATGGTGTAGAATCAGCTTTTTATGTCTGGATAAACGGACAAAAAGTCGGCTACAGCCAGGGAAGCAGGACCCCGGCTGAATTCAATATAAGTTCTTATTTACGCGAGGGGACAAATGTATTGGCTGTAGAGGTTTACAGGTGGTCTGATGGGTCATATCTTGAAGATCAGGATTTTTGGCGCCTGAGTGGAATCTACAGGAATGTGCATCTTTTCGCCACTCCTCCTCTCCACATCCGTGATTTTTCCGTTCACACAGATCTTGATGATGAGTACAAGAATGCATCCCTCACTCTTAAAGCTAAAATCATGAATTATGGCAACAAAACAACTGAACCCATCACAATAGAGATGGCGATTTTCGATGGCAATAGGAAGGTTCCGCCTGTCGTACGTTTAACACAAACCCTTTCTGATGGCATTCCTATGCAAACAGAAAAAGAACTTATATTTACAACCGAAGTTGCAAGCCCTCACAAATGGACTGCAGAGACACCATCTCTTTACACCATGCTTCTGACATTAAAAAACGCCCAGGGGAAATCTTTGGAAGTTATACCTTGCCGGATTGGATTTCGTGAAGTCGAGATTAAAGACGGACAGCTTCACATAAACGGCAGCCCTATTCTCATTAAAGGAGTCAATAGACATGAACATGACCCTGACACTGGCCATACAATTACTGTAGAGTCAATGATTAAGGACATAAAGCTCATGAAGCAGTTCAACATCAATACGGTTCGCACCTGCCATTATCCAGACGACCCTGCATGGTATGACCTTTGCGATGAGTATGGGCTTTATCTTATTGACGAAGCAAATATCGAATCACACGGGATGGGTTACAACCTTGATAAGACGTTGGGGAATAAACCATTATGGGAAAAAGCACACGTGGACAGAGCAATCCGTATGGTTCATCGCGACAAGAACCATCCATCAGTAATCATCTGGTCTCTTGGAAATGAAGCGGGAAGCGGATGTAACTTTGTAGCCACAGCAAACAAAGTCAGGCAACTTGACAACAGCCGGCCTATCCATTACGAGCGGATGAATTCGGTTGCCGATATAGACAGCGTGATGTACCCCCGTGTTAAATATATTATCGAAAGGGGAGAGTCTGGCAATCCAAAACCTTTTATCATGTGTGAATACGCACACGCAATGGGAAATGCTGTTGGCAATCTAAAAGAATATTGGGAAGTGATTGAAAAATACAAAACCTTAATTGGAGGATGTATTTGGGATTGGGTAGACCAAGGACTCAGAAAAACCGCTCCTGATGGCAGCACTTTCTGGGCATACGGAGGGGACTACGGAGATGAACCAAATGACGGCAATTTCTGTATCAACGGCCTTGTTTTTCCTGACAGGACAATCCCTCCAAAACTATGGGAAGCAAAGAAAATCTATCAATACATCAGCGTAAAAGAGCAAGATCTCACTTATGGCAAAATCATTGTTACAAATAAATATTTTTACACGAACCTTAAAGAATTCGATGTTTTTTGGTCTCTGTCTAAAGATGGCGTTGTCATTCAAAATGGCAAGCTCAAGCCGCTCGACATTCCACCTAAAGCCAAGCGCCCAATCCAAATCCCCTTCAAAGCACCCTCGATAAAACCGGGAGCAGAGTACTGGCTTAATATAAGCTTTCGACTGAGGAAAGATTCTTTATGGGCAGAAAAATCCCATGAGGTAGCATGGGAACAGTTAAAAATCCCATTCAATGTTCCCTCTGTTCAGACAATGGACTTGGATATAATGCCTGATTTGAATATAGATGAAACTGAAGATGAATTGAAAATATTTAGTAAAGATTTCAAAGTGACTTTCTGCCGAAAAGAAGGAATGATTTCATCTTTGGTATATAAAAGGAAAACAATCTTAGCTCCTAATAAAGAACAGAAGCTTTCTGGGCCAGTTCTTAATGTCTTTCGTGCACCAACAGACAACGACAAATACCTGCGAAAAGCCTGGGACAAGGCAAAGCTCAATCAATTGAACCATGAAACAAAGGATTTCAAAGTCATAAAATTACACCCGAAAGCAGCGCGAGTATCTACTCTCATTATCTATCATGGTTCTGAAAACAGCGGCTTCAAACACCAGCTCGATTACACCATTCTTGGAAACGGATGCATACTGTTGGAAAATCACATCGAGCCCTTTGGCTCTTTTCCCATTCTCCCAAGATTAGGCCTGCAAATGACTCTTACGGGCGACTTCGAGAATTTTCAATGGTATGGACGCGGCCCCCATGAAAATTACTGCGACAGAAAAGAAGGTGCTCCTGTAGGCCTCTTCCGAAGCACAGTGGCTGAGCAATATGTTCCTTACGTGAGGCCTCAGGAAACAGGCAATAAGACAAACGTTCGCTGGGCATCCCTAACTGACGACTCTGACAATGGAATATTAGTTGTAGCCGAGGACGTGTTTGAAGTCACTGCTCTCCATTACACAGCAAAAGACCTTGATCTCGCTGAGCACATCCATGAACTAAAGCCCAGAGAAAAAATCATCCTCAGTGTCGATTACAAACAGTGCGGACTGGGAAACGCAAGTTGCGGCCCTCCTGTGATGGATAAATATGCCCTTCATCCCGAGACCGTTGATTTTTCTTTCAGTCTTCGGCCGTACTCTTCATCCTTGATAAAACCACGCTTTCCGAACTTAAATCTGGAAAAAACCGTAGGCGAAAAACACCCGAATGAAATTTGAAATGCCGGCAGGGTGCCACAAAAAAGAGCAGTCGGTTTAAAACCCTTCTAAGAATTTATAAACATATTCTTCTTTACTTGCAAAGACATTGGAAAATTGATATTTTTAAACCTATTTTGGGCATATAAACATGGAATATAAAGATCTGAACACATGGATAGAAATCTCTGAATCTGCATATGCGCAAAACATGGAATTTTTCAAAAAACGAGTTTCAAGCCATTCCGAACTATCTGCTGTTGTCAAAGCCAATGCTTATGGACATGGTATATGCGAAATTGCTGGTTTAGCTGTAAAGCATGGAGCAGATTCTCTTAGTGTTCATTCTCTTGATGAAGCTCTTCTCTTGCGAGAGTCTGGATTCTTGCAAGACATTCTGATAATGGGACCAGTGGCCTTATACAGACTATCCGAAGTAATCAAGAACAATTTTCGCTTAGGGCTATTTAATCTTGAAACTCTGAAAGAATTAACACGCCTGACACAAGAGATGGGCCAACGGGTTCGCATCCACTTGAAGTTAGAAACAGGGACATATCGCCTGGGAATCAATGAACAAGAGCTTAAATATTTCCTAGAGATACTGAAAAACTCTCCTTTTATAACTCTGGAGGCAGCTTACACACACTTTGCTAACATCGAAGATACCACCAATCACAGCTATGCATATTATCAGATTGACCGGTTTGAAAAAATGATATCACAAATTCGGAGCACTGGTTTCCCAAAGATAAAAAAACACGCCGCCTGCTCTGCTGCCACACTTCTATTCCCTGAAACACATTTTGATATGGTACGCCTGGGTATAAGCCAATACGGATTATGGCCCTCACGAGAAACCTTTGTCTCTTATAAAATCAAACACACCAAAAACGGCGAAGACGTCCTTCAACCTGTGCTCACATGGAAAACACGTGTTGGTCAGATAAAGCACGTTCCTGCTAATTACAGTATCGGCTACGGCCGCACTTACCAGACTACGAGGGAATCCCGAGTGGCTGTTCTTCCAATAGGATATTCGGATGGGTATGACAGAAGATTAAGCAACCAAAGTCATGTGTTAATCCGTGGACGCAGAGCTCCTCTTCGCGGACGTGTGTGTATGAACCTGATTATGGTGGATATTACGGATAATCCCGGCGTCCAATTAGAAGACGAAGTGGTCTTGCTGGGAAGCCAGGGGAATGAGACCATCACTGCGGATTATCTGGCTGGCCTCATCAGCACTATCAATTATGAAGTGACAACCCGCATCTCTCAGCACATCCCACGGATAGTCACTCCTATATAGATAAAAACATATGAAAGGGTAATAAAAGCCATGCTCAGGAGTGAAGCAGAACGATTAACTCGCGTGATAGTCTGCAGCCCAAATAAAGAATACTTTCTCGTTGAGAATCCTAAATACCATAATATCGCAGAACAGGCAGATGTTGAACAGGCTAAGAAGCAACATAACACACTCAAGATGACTATTAGAGGGTTTGGGGCAGAAGTTATCGATGTTGGTGAACTTCAATCTCACCCAAACTCGGTATTTACCAGAGATTCTGCTTTATGTACTCCTCAAGGATATATTCGATTAAGAATGGGTTTAGAATCAAGGAGAGGGGAAGAAAAGTGGATGTCTCAAAATTTAAAGGAACTTGGCGAACCTTTCGCAGGAGCAATTCACCCACCCGGCACTGTTGAAGGGGGAGATATCATCCTGGCTGGCTCTGTAGCGTTTGTGGGGCTATCCAAAAGGACAAACAAAAAAGGAGTGGAGCAAATTTCAGCCCTTCTACAAAGGATGGGCTATGAAATCAGGGCTTTTCCCGTCCCTCTGCCGCATTTCCATCTGGGCGGCCTCATGAGTCTCATCGGCCCGCAACAAATTCTATGCTGCAAGAACGTTTTCCCCTCAGACTTCTTTAAAGGTTTTGAGCGGATTGAATTAGAATGTCCTTTATCTATCAGCAGCAACGTCAGTTGTTTGGGAAATTCTGAATTGATTATTGAGGCATCCAATGAAGCTGCTTTTAAAGTCTTAATAAAAGAGGGATTCAAAATCCACGCTATTAACCTATCTGAGTTTGTGAAAGGCGAAGGAGGCCCCACATGCCTGATTCTCCCATTAGAAAGAGTGGCCTAACTTAACATTTCACAATTTACTTTTCTTCATTCGCTGTCTTCTCCGGAGTTGGAATGCTGATATCTATATTATTCACTTCTCCTAATGTCGAAAGCGGCTTGACAAACGTTTCTTTGTTTCCTACAACGAGTATCTGAACCTTATCCGGCTGGAGGTATTTCTTAGCTACACGAAGCACATCTTTCTTGGTAACTTTTTCCACTTCTTTTCTGATTTTTTCCATAAAATCAAGAGGATATCCGTAATAGGCATAAGCCATCATTCTGTTTACGATTTTGGCCCGACTGTCAAAATTAAACACATATCCATTGAGATATTCATCTTTTGCCTTCGCCAATTCTTCATCGCTTACTTCATCACGTGTAATTCTTTTTAGTTCCTCGAGCATGAGTTCAATGGCATAAACAGTAGACTCAGACTTTGTTTGAGCCCCGCAAGTGAAAATTCCTGGATACTGGTATTCTGCTCCATAAACGCCCCAAACACTGTAAGCAAGGCCTTCATCTGTACGTATTTTCTTGAACATTCGCTCATAGGAAAGGATGCTGTTCATGACGCTCAATGCAGGAATATCTGGATCGTTCATCAGCCCACCGATATGTCCCAGCATTATATTCGATTGATTAACATCAGGTTTATCAATAAAATTCACAGTATATTTATAATCATATTTAACTTCAGGAATAGGAGGAAGCATTACATCTTTACCTTTCCAAGCGCCCAGGGTTTTTTCCAATTTAGTAGCCATTTCTTTGCTGTTAAAATCTCCCCACACAGCCATAATAGTGTTGTTCGGATGGAAGAAGGTCTCATAAAATTTGACAATGTCCTCTCTTGTCACTGCATCGATAGTCGAATATTCCATAAGACGTGCATATGGACTGTCCTTTCCATAGATTAGTTTTCTAAATTCTCTCCGGGTTATCTGCCCGATATCATCGTTCCTTCTGGAGATGGATGATTTTTCCATGATTTTTGCAAGAGTAATTTTATCTTCCCTGAAAGCCGGGTTCATCAATATGTCTGCAAGTATACCCAGTACCTGATCTAAATCCTCTTTCAGTAGCGATACATTGATATTTCCTGAAGTCTGCCCTATAAAGACCTCAATTCTTGCTGCAATTGATTCTAACTCTTTATCGATTTCATCCCCTGTTTTGGACACTGTACCACCTGTACGCAAGACTCTTCCTGTTAAGGCAGCCAACCCAACCTTTTCCTTTGGTTCATAAATAGAGCCTGTTCGAACCAAAGCATGCATATCGATCGTTGGATATTCATGGTCTTCCACAAGAAATAGCTGGAGGCCATTGGGAAGTTCCATTTGTTCTACTTTCGGCATTTGGATGGGGTTGAGTGGAGGAAACACAAAAGTTTCTTTGGGGCTTTTTTGGCCGTATACAAAGACTCCGCACATAATGCCTATACAAATGGCCAGCCCGAAAATACAGACTATTGATTTTTTCCTTGCAGTTATTTTTTTATTTAAAGTATTCATCCTTCACCCTCCTATTTATTGTTGATGGAAACAATCTCGCCAATCGTGCAATTCTTCTTGTTTAAATATCTGATAGCCACCTGCTGGATATCTTCGGCTCGCACTGCCTGGATTTTCTCAACCTGGGTAAAGGCAAGGCTCCAGTCCCCAAGAACAGCATCAGCATAAGTCAGCATTCCAGCCATCCCTGCGTTTGACTTCATGCGATCAAGCATGCGCTTCACTGCCATATTTTTGTACTTTTTCAGTTCGTTCTCTGTTACAGCTTCTTTTTTCAGTTTCTCGAGTTCCTCGTCTAAAAGAGAGAGGCACTCGTCTGAAGTGTGCCCTTTTGCTGGAACAACATAGAAAGCGATAAGGTTAGGGTATTTATCTCCAGGGAATCCATTGAAGGCTCCGCATTCAATGCTGACCTTTTTTTCTTTCACTAAAGATTGATATATCCTTGAAGAACGTCCTTGACCTAAGATATTAGCCAATGCCTCAAGGGCATAGTGGTCAGGATGACGTACTTCCGGCCTATGAAAACCCAAAATGAGAAATGGTTGAGCCATGGCTTCTACCGTAGCACGCCGCTCTCCCCATTGTTCAGGCTCGACCGTTCTTATAGACTCTGGCCTTTCACCTCCAGGAATCCGGCCAAAATACTGTTCAGCCATCTTGAAGATCTCCGGAGCTTTGACATCACCGACAATAGCTACAGTCAAATTATTTGGCCCATAAAATTTGTTAAAATACTCTTTTACATCCTGCCGCGTTATCGACTGAAGGTCTGACATGTGCCCTACTACTCCATGGTGATATGGATGTGCCTTAAAAGCAACGGCAAAAAAATCCTCGATAAACCGGCCTAATGGCCGCGATTCAACACCAAGCCTCCGTTCTTCCATGACAACATCCCTTTCCTTATAGAACTCTCGAAACACTGGATTCATGAAACGGTCGGAAGTCATGGACATCCAGAATTCTACTTTGTTGGAAGGAAGGCCGTCGATATACTGGGTTGCATCGTTACTGGTGTAGGCGTTCACAAACCGATCACCTTCTTTCATCAACATGTCCACAAACTCATCGGTTACAACGTAAGTCTTTGCTTTTTTGCGTAATTCTTCGAATCGAGCATTCATTTTTTCTAATGCTTGTTTATCAGGAGCGATTTTGGCCTCTTCCCTTTTGATGTTTTCATAGAGAGCATCCATTTCATCAAGAACTTTCACCTCTTCTTCATAATTAGTCGTTCCAACAATCTTTGATCCTTTAAACGCCATATGCTCTAAAAGATGCGAGATTCCGGTTATCCCATAAGACTCATTGGCACTGCCTACATCAGCGTATACATGAAAAGACACAACAGGTGCCTGCTGCCGTTCAAGCACAATAAATTTCATGCCATTTTTGAGCACGTGAGTACGGATTTTGCTCTGAATCGCATCGAATGTCTGGGCAGAAGAAAACTGGATTGCAATAAATCCGGAAAGCAAGAGCGAAATACAAACACAGAAAAATTTTTTACGGAACATATTTTCCCTCCTTTCTTATAAAATTGTAAATTGGAAGTCTCCTTTTTTGGCTTAGAAGGCGACTTCTTCTGCCGTCAAATAAAACCCTTCCCCTTTATCTATTAATCCTGTTTATTTAATGATTTTAATGCCTAAATCTTTCAATTGGCGTTCTTCAATTTCAGATGGGGACCCGGTGAGTAAACAGAGTGAGCTTGTCGTTTTGGGGAATGGAATTACATCCCGGATGGATTCCTCTCCAGCCAATAGCATCACAATTCTGTCAAATCCTAAAGCAATCCCACCATGCGGGGGAACACCATAGTTCAGCGCTTCTAAGAAGAAGCCAAATTTTTCCCCAATTTCTTTATGTGTCAAGCCCAATATTTTAAATATTTTCTTCTGCAACGAAACATCATGGATTCGCACAGACCCACCACCTATTTCTGTACCATTAAGAACTAAATCATATGCTTTGGCACGGACCCGAAGAGGTTGGCTTTCTAAATAACCGAGATCTCCTTCCTCAGGCGATGTAAAAGGATGATGCACAGAAACAAGTCGCCCTTCTTCTGTGCTCCACTCAAACAGCGGAAAATCTGTAATCCACGCAAACCGAAAATCATTAGACGTCTTAACCCATTCGGGTCGAACCTCTTCCCGAATACCTCCTAGGACCTTTAAAGCAATTTGCTTCTCATCTGCCACCAATAAAACCAGGTCCTCATTACTGCATCCCCCCAACTCCCAAATGAGTGACAACTGATTCTCTGGCAACTTCAGCGAGGATTTGAATCCATCTGAGTTTTTCACCCATATTATCCCTTTCCCCCCAAGCTCCCTTGCCTTTTGGTTCAGCTTATCAAGCCTGCTCCTTGAGAAATTGCCTCCTTTTTCCACAATAAGGCCTTCCAAAGTCCCACCTGAAGAAAAAGCTTTTTGGATTACTTCAGAATCGAGGCGAGGGGCTAACTTTGAAAAATCATGAATTTCCATGCCGAACCGCAAATCCGGCTTGTCTGTTCCATATTTTTCCAAACTCTCTTCGTGAGTCAAGATGGGAAAAGGACGCTCGATTTGTGCATCAATAAGAGTAAAAACTGAAGCCATCATGGATTCTATCAAATTGAAGAGGACATTTCTTTCCATGAAACTCATTTCTATATCAACCTGGGTAAATTCAGGCTGGCGGTCTGCCCTTAAATCTTCGTCCCTGAAACAACGAACGATCTGAAAATACCTGTCAATTCCTGAAATCATCAGAATCTGTTTAAATAATTGAGGAGATTGTGGAAGAGCAAAAAATCTCCCTTTATACACCCGGCTTGGCACAAGATAATCCCTTGCTCCTTCAGGAGTCGATTTCGTCAAAAAAGGAGTTTCGATTTCGTAGAATCCGTGTTCGCTCAGAAAATTTCTGATGGTGAGCGCAGCTTGATGCCGAAGTTTCAAGTTCCGCTGCATAGACGGCCGCCTTAAATCCAGGTACCTGTATTTAAATCTGAGCTCTTCAGTTGCCTGGGGAGGATCCGTGATAACAAATGGAGGGGTCTTTGCGGGATTTAAAATGTACAATTCTTTGGCTTCGACTTCAACGCTGCCTGTAGGAAGATTGGGGTTGCGCAAGTTTTCAGCCCTTTCCTTGACAACCCCTTTTATGCCAATGACATATTCCATCTTGACCTTTTTTGCTTTCTCAAGAAGAGCCTTTTTATCAGAAGAAATCACCACTTGAACCACACCTTCTCTATCTCTTAAGTCTATGAAAACAAGGTTTCCCATATCCCTTTGCCGCTGAGCCCATCCAAGAAGATCGACTTCTTTTCCTATATGCTCGACTCGCAGCGCTCCGCAATAATGCGTCCGCTGCCATGTGGATGACTCCGGGAGTTTCATGCTTCTTTTCCTTTTTAGAAAGGTACCGTCCTCTAAGATGACTCCTTGAGTGTTTTCAGGATGAGTTCTCTTTTAACAGTCTTTTGTTCTCCTGTCATCATGTCTTTCAATTGATATCTGCCGGTTTTTACTTCATCTTCACCAATAATCAAAACCCATTTGGCTCCCAATTTATTTGCACGGCTCATTAGATTTCTTAAGGTACGTTTCCTGTATTCAACAAGACACTCTATCCCTTCATGCCGCAATTCCTTTGCCACATCCATAGCAAGCTCCTTAGCCAAATCTCCCAAATAAGCTATATAAATGGATTGGGTTTCCTCGTTCTCAAAAGGCACAAGAGAAACGAGTCTTTCCATCCCCACCGCGAATCCAATGCCACACATATCCGGCCCTCCAAACACCTTCATCATATCATCATACCTGCCCCCTCCAAGAATTGCATCCTGAGCGCCAAGTGCAGGGGTTATGACCTCAAATGTTGTTTTTGTGTAATAATCTATTCCGCGGACTAAACGGGGTTCTAACCTGTATTTAATATTGAACAAATCAAGGTATGCACAAAATTTACGGAAATGTTCCTCGCATTCATGGCAAATGAAATCTGTTATTTTGGGAAATCTTTGTGAAACCTCCTGGCACCCGCTAATTTTGCAGTCAAAAATCCTTAAAGGATTTGTGTCTATCTTTCTCTGGCATTCCACACAAAGCAGTTTTCTTGCTTTATCAGCGTGATTTCGCAATTCCTTATGGTAGGCAGGCCGGCATTTTCTACATCCCACAGAATTCACAAAAGTTTCTGTTCCTGTTACTTTCAATGTCTTCAACAGGTGATCGGCCATCTCAACAATTTCTGCATCTATTGCTGGATCCTTTTCGTCAAAAACTTCGATGTCAATTTGATGAAACTGGCGGTACCGACCTTTTTGGGGCTTGTCATAGCGAAACATTGGACCGATAAAATAAAATCTCAAGGGCTGTGGTTGAAGATAAAGTCTGTGTTCAATGATTGCACGTACGACAGAAGGAGTATATTCCGGCCTCAGCGTTAGAGAGCGCCCTGCTTTGTCCTTGAATGAATACATCTCCTTAATGACAATATCAGAGGTCTCGCCGGTTCCTTTCTTAAAAAGCTCAGTTGCTTCGAAAATAGGAGATCGTATTTCCCTGTAGCCATAACGTTCAAAAATCTCCCTTGCAACTGTCTCTACTTTTTGCCACTTTCTTGCTTCTTGAGGAAGGATGTCTTTTGTCCCTTTGATGGCTGCAATTTTTCTTGTCTTTGTGTCTTCAGTCATCTCTCATCAATAATCCCTATTTTCCTGATTTTTTCATACCGTTGCTTTTTCCGTTCTTCTGGAGTCTTCTCCATTGACTGTTTTAACGTGGGATATAAATATTTGTCTACATTTTTGAATGTTTGCAGATAATCTACATGAGCTCCGCCAGGCGGTTCAGGAATGATTTTATCAATGATTCCAAATCCCAACAGGTCTTTTGCCAGAAATTTTAAGTTCTCTGCAGATTGACGAACTGCTTTTTGGTCCTTCCAGAGAATCGCTGCACATCCTTCTGGAGATATGACTGAATAGAAAGAATTCTCGAGCATTAAAATCGCATCGCCAAAACCTATACCCAGGGCTCCTCCGCTTCCTCCTTCTCCTATAACCACAACAACCATAGGGACATTTAACCTTGAAATTTCTTTCAAATTATAGGCAATTGCTTCTGCTTGGCCACGCTCTTCTGCTTCTATCCCAGGATAAGCTCCAGGTGTATCGATTAAGGTGATGATAGGAAAATTAAATTTTTCGGCTAATTTCATCACTCGAAGAGCTTTTCTATACCCTTCGGGATTGGACTGGCCAAAATTACGTGCAATTCTCTCCCGTGTAGTCCGGCCTTTTTGATGCCCAATAATTGCAGCAGTCTGCCCATGATAGAAACCAAATCCCGCAACAATAGCCGGGTCATCCCCATATCGGCGGTCACCATGAACTTCCATGAAATCGTCTATCAAATTTTCAATGTAATCCAATGTATAAGGCCTTTTTGGATGCCTTGCGATTTGAACTATATGTAAGGGGGTAAGCTGAGGTGCGATTTTATTCCATTCTTGCTTTATTTCTTCCTTGAGAGAGGAAATCTTTTCTTTTCTCTCAGGGTCCTCACTTTCTTGAAGAATTTCAATCTCTTCTGTGATTTTAACAATGTTTTTTTCTAATTGATAAAAGTCTTTTTCTTCTAAATCCATAGTCTTTCCATTTAATATTTTGTTGTTACTTGTCTATTCTATAGATTTAATTTAATCACTGTCAAGCTGGACATAACTCTAGTAATCATCTCTATTTCCGTGATGAGGGAAACATCTGACCTAATTGAGAAGTGCGGCGACGGTTTCTCTCCATCTGAAGCCCATTGTGGAGGGTGGGAGGGTCTTGGCAAGGATGGAGGG
>JACUUK010000062.1 GCA_014859315.1 Candidatus Aminicenantota bacterium | reverse complement strand
TCAAATCAAACATGAAATATTCCTTTGCCAATGCCCTTGGAACTACAGACGGCATTGCTGGCACTCTTGCCTTCTACATCAATCTTGCAACAGAACCAGGAACTGTCAATAAACTCTTTGACCTTATCGCCAAAGTATCTCCCAACGATATTCAGGAAATGGCCCGGAAATACTTCAAAAAAACAAACAGTACTGTAGTCACCTTAACAGGAGGCAACGCAAAATGAAAAATTTCAGAAAATACCATCTTTTTGGAATCCTTCTAATAGGGATAGTACTTATGTTTATATCCTGTGCTAAGAAAGCACCCACTAAGATTAGTTCTGAACTTTTGCCAGTTGAAGGAAATCCCTTAATCAGTTTCCGAATCCTTACAAAAGTTGGCTCTGCGAATGACCCGATTGGCAAAGAAGGCCTATGTCAGCTTACATTTAACATGCTTGCCAACGGAGGGACAAAGACATTGGCTTTCAAGGAAATCAACAAAAAATTCTATCCCATGGCTGCTTCTGTAGGTCTTCAAGTGGATAAAGAGATGTCTGTTTTCACATCAACTATACACTCCGATAATCTTGAAAAATTCTATGAAATCTTTAAAGATATGATGCTCGACCCTGGCTTCCGCGAGGAAGATTTTATCCGCATCAAAACAAACCAGTTGAACTTTCTCGAAAAGACCCTGGTAAGCAATATGGATGAACAATTTGGAAAAGAAATCCTCAATCTGATGATGTATAAAAATCACCCTTATGGACATCATGAAGCTGGAATAGTCGAAAGTGTAAAGAAATTGACTTTAGATGATGTCAAGGAATTTTACAAAGACCAATTCTTGCAGGGAAATATCACAGTTGGATTAAGCGGAGGCTATCCATCTGACTTTCCTTCGAAAGTCATGGCAGATTTTTCTTCTCTTCCAGAAGGGGCAACTCCAAAGCTCGTTTTGCCTGAGCAGCGCATGCCTGAGGGCTTAGAAATCGTTATTGCTGAGAAAAAAACACCAGCTACAGCGATTTCCATGGGATTTCCTGTTTCCATTACCCGTGCTGACGATGATTTCTTTGCGCTCTGGATAGCAGCTGCCCACTTCGGAGAGCACCGCCAACACCTTTCTCTTCTTTTTCAGAAAATCCGCGAGGAAAGAGGCCAGAATTACGGAGATTATGCTTATATCGAGCATTTCATTCAAGGCAGGGACAAGTTTCCCTCAACAAACTACTGCCGGCAACAGCAGTATTTTTCAATCTGGATAAGGCCTTTAGCTAACTCCAACAGGCATTTTGTTATCCGCCAAGCTATTCGAGAGCTTAAGAAACTTGTTGAAGAAGGCATCCCAAAGGAAAGATTCGAGCTCACACGCGGGTATCTTCTTAATTACACAAAGCTCTATGCACAAACACTTGGAGAAAGACTTGGATGGCAGATGGACTCTCATTACTACGGATATAAAGATTTCCTTACAGAAGTCCAAGAACGGCTCAAAAAAATTACACAAGAAGATGTCAATCGGGCTATAAAACAATATTTGAACTTTGAAAATCTTTCCATTGCCATTATCACAGAGGACGCTCAAAGTCTGAAAGATGCCCTTGTTGCAAACACTCCTTCTCCAATCAAATACGCCAACCCCAATATGCCAAAAGAAATACTCGAAGAAGACCTTATCATCCAATCATTCCCTCTTAACGTGAAAGCTGAAAACGTTAGAATTATTTCTGCCACAGACTTTTTTAAAGCCATGGAGTTAAATCTTACATTATAAATAATATTTTATAAGATTTCGCCCGCCAGCTCTTTTCAATTTGTTAGGGTGCGTGTGTATATTTCTTCAGGGTTCCTATTAATATAAAATCTTATGAATTTCAGGCGCGCATGCATTTTTATGGCAGATTTCAAAAGATATACTCATCTGTCTTTATATCCCTTTGTGGTTTTAAATCCTTCGAGGGCAGTTTACCTTTAATTTGTTGATTCGGTGGTGAGAATAGGTTATATAAAAAGGACTAATCAAATAGAAAGGCAGATAATATGCAGCTAAGCTTTCTTGATATTGCGGTTTTCATTTGCTTTGTTTGCTTTGTAGTTGGCATAAGCCTTTACAAAAGCAGAAAAGAAGAAACAAGCGAAGATTATTTTCTTGCAGGCCGCACACTTGGCTGGTATTTAATCGGATTTTCCCTCATCGCCTCAAATATTTCAACCGAGCAGTTCGTAGGGATGTCTGGACAGAGCGCTGGAATCGTTGGCATGGCTGTTGCGAGCTACGAGTGGATGGCTGCTGTCACTCTTGTTGTTGTTGCCTTTTTTTTCCTTCCTAAATTTCTTAAATGCGGCATATACACCATCCCTGAATTCCTTGAACACCGTTACAGTCCAACACCGCGTGCAATCATGGCGCTTTATACAATGGTCATCTATGTGGCTGTTACAATCGCAGCAGTGCTCTATTCTGGAGGCCTTACCCTCCACACGATATTTGGAATAGATTTGACCAAAGCTGTCTGGATTATCGGAACAATAGCTGCCTTTTACACCACTTACGGGGGACTAAAAGCCGTGGTCTGGGCCGACCTCATCCAGGGTTCTGCCCTGATAATCGGAGGCACAGTTACCATGATCTTAGGATTCATTGCTGTCGGGGGTGTAGGAAACTTCGTCCAGGTTAATGCTGACAAACTCCATATGATTCTTCCTTCAAACCATCCTGAGATTCCATGGACAGCCCTTATCGTCGGACTCTGGATTCCTAATTTCTACTACTGGGGCCTCAACCAGTACATCACACAAAGGACTCTTGGAGCGAAGAGTCTAAGACAAGGACAACTCGGCATCATTTTTGCCGCAGCTCTAAAACTCCTCATTCCTTTTATCATCGTCATCCCTGGAATTATGGCTTTCCAGCTTTACAGCGACCAAATGGTAACAAGCGATATGGCATATCCCCTTCTCATCAAAAACCTCGTCCCTGCGGGCCTGAAAGGTTTCATGTTTGCAGCAATCTTCGGAGCTGTCATGAGCTCGCTTGACTCAATGCTAAACTCTGCATCCACTATCTTCACCATGGATATATACAAGCGCCACCTGAAAAAGGATGCCTCTTCCCAATCGCTGATAACAATCGGCAGGATCATGACCGTGTTTTTCGTTGTAGTGGGCTGCCTAATAGCCCCTCAGCTCGGGAATCCAAAATTCCAAGGAATATTCCATTACATTCAGGACTTTCAAGGATTTATTTCGCCAGGAATTCTTTGCGCCTTCGTCTTCGGCCTCATCTTCAAGCGAGCACCTTCTTCGGCTGCAATCACAGCCCTTATTCTTAATGTTCCTGTCTATGGTATTCTACATCTTAAATATTTCGATAATATTGTATTTCTCAACAAGATGGCGATAACCTTCGGAGTGCTTATCCTTGCAATGGCTGTAGTCACATTGCTTAAACCTTTGATTAAACCTAAAGTACTGCCAGAAAGGGCCGGCTTCGACATGAGCACTTCTTCTATAATCCCATGGCTCGGAGCTGCTGTAGTGGCAATGACTGTAGTTCTCTATATTATCTTCTGGTAATTGCTGCAGCTTAAGTAATAATATTAGAATAAATATACTCAGAATTCCAAAACCCTGCCAATATCCAGAACAGGAAGATTTTCATCCAAGACAGCATTCCGTACAATCGCCCCACAGTAAATCTCAAGCATTTTTGCCAAATCCCCTGCAATCTCTTGCATTTCCTCTCTTTTTACAGGAGGCAGGCCTTCTGCTACAAAGATGACTTCCTTGGTCTCTCCGGTCATCTTCGTCCTATCACACTCCCGCCAATTCCAACGCCTGCAAAGAACGCCTCTTTCGTCACAGTAAATGACTTCCCCTGGGCTGACTGTAACTTCCTCATCTGAATTTAGTGCAGTAAAAGTCTCATCGCCTTTTGCAAATCGCAAAATAATATCTCCTTCAACTTTCCTTAAATCATCTCCTCCCACAGGGATCATATGTTTGAGCGAAATATAGTTGTAGATATCAACCACCTTATTGATATTCCGCATAGACATGCCTTTTAAAACCATCCTGTAGAGACTTTCCACAGAGCTTTTGTATTTCTTTGGCTTTGCGCCAAAGGACGAATACGCCTTTCTCCATGACGATATTCTTGGTTGCTGCGATAGATTCTCTATGCTTATGGATTGTCTTATCATCTGTTCCTTTTCCTTAATTAGAGACAAGACCTCCGGGTTTTCCCCTGTATTATCAATTCCTTTTGCCACAACAACACCGAGGCAAACCCCTGGAAACGACTTAAATATTTCAGAATCTATTTGAAATTTCATTGGAACTTCTGGTAGAAAATATTTTCATTTCGGCTCGCCTCTTTTCTTTAAAGAGGGAATAAGCTCTTTTGCCTTCTCAAGTATCAAACCCCATGCTTCCCGCACATTCCTCTCTTCTGTTGTTCTCGTTCCAATCACCATACGCAGGACATACTTCCCTTTTAATGCTGTATGAGTGAGAAAGATTTTTCCTGTCTGATTAATCCTTTCATGAAATTCTTTGTTAATCTCGTTCAGCTCCTCTTCCCCTCTCCCATCATTCAGCCGAAAACATACAACGCTCAATGGCACTGGTGCCATAAGTTCAAAATATTCATGGGATTTAACCCAATCTTTAAACATCTGAGCCAGGCGAATATGTTCACGAATTATTGCCTGAAGGCCTTCTATACCATAAGAGCGAATCACAAACCAAAGTTTCAATGCCCTGAACCTCCTACCAAGCTGGATGCCCCAGTCACGATAGTTATTCACTTGAGCATCCACTCCTGTCTTCAAATATTCAGGATGAATCTCAAAAGTCCGGGTCAAAACACCTGGGTCTTTGACAAAATAAGCAGAGCAATCAAAATTTGTAAGCATCCATTTATGAGGATTGAATACAAAAGAATCCACATGCTCAACTCCTTTCAGAATCCATCTCTTTTCAGGCAGAATCGCGGCTGTTCCTGCATAAGCTGCATCCACATGAAACCATAGGCCGTATCGGCGGCAAATCTTTCCTATAGGATCTAAAGGGTCACATGCAGTTGAAGAAGTAGTGCCAACAGTCGCCACTACACAGGAAGGCAGGAGACCTTTTGCTTTGTCTTCGTTTATAGCTTCTTTAAGTTTTTCTGGAATCAAAGCAAAATTCTCGTCTGTAGGGATGTAATGGATAAACTCTTTTCCGAAGCCTGCAATCTTTGCTCCTTTTTCAACGCTCGAGTGCGCCTCTTCAGAAGCATAAACAACCAGGGGCATTCGCAAACCTTTCTGATTCGCCTCGAAATTCGTGGATTTTTCTCTCGCAGTAAGCAGTGCCACCAGTGTCGCTGTTGAAGCTGTATCCTGAATCACCCCAGCCATTCCTTCTGGAAGGCCAATCATTTGCCTAAGCCATTCACACACAACCTCCTCAAGTTCAGTGGCCGCAGGAGAAGTTTTCCATATCATGCACTGGCTACCCATGCCTGCTGTTAATAGCTCAGCCAGGATGGACGCTGGACTGTTATTGGCAGGGAAATAAGCAAACCATGATGGATGCTGCCAGTGAGTTATGCCAGGGATTATGATTCTTTGAAAATCCATGAAGATTTCTTCCATGGATTCTCCTTCCTTTGGAGGATTTTTTGGAAGCTGATTTTTTATCTGTCCTGGCTTTACTTGTGAACACACGGGATACTTTTCCAATTCGCTCAAATAATCTGCAACCCAATCAATAAACTGATAACCGAATTTCTTAAATGATTCTTTTTCCATCACAGCGCTCCTTTACTTTTTTATCATTCTAAAAAATATTTTCTTTACCATCAAAAAACCTCAAAATATATGTTTTTTCATTAACCTAAAAAACCTGTCAAATCACCCTGTTTTTTGGGCAAAAAGGCGTTTAAAAACATAATAAAGTATTATAATAAAGCAAAAGAAAAAAATATGTTGAAAATTAAAAATATTTTGTGATATAATTAATAAAGATTCATTAAAGGGGATAAAAAAACAAAAAGAAGCCATCATTATTGCTCTAATTCTAAATATTTCAATGAGTTACTGTATTTTGCCCTGATTTTTCGTAATCTTTTGTCTTTAAAAATCTTTTGCACATTAAGCTTTTAATGGGTAAAATTCCCAATTTCCAGAAAAAAACAAAAAAAATCTAAAATTTTTCCTTTTTTTGGCAACTTTTTTGACGTTTTCAACGTATATACCTATGAAAGAGCTGAAATAATGAGATATTCGAGCGCATTTCAAAAAGACCCAAGACTCCTTTTTTCCCCTCTATTTAGAGATATTTCCCATAATTCCCCTTATCTATTAATCCATCCCTTTTGAAGAGGCTGCTTAATTTTTCGCGAGGAGAACGGCGGCCTCTTCTTTCTTATTTTTCTTATATCCTGCTTGCCCCCGCTATGCTCCATCATCAATGATGGGGGGACTTCCAGATTATGGGCCTCAAGAAGCTCTTTGTCCATCAAAACATCTCTTGCATTTCCTTCTGTAATAACCCTGCCTTTATCCAAAAGCAAAATTCTTGGGCATAATTTCCATGCTAAATCTATATCGTGTGTGGCAATTATTTTTGTTTTTGTCTTAGGAATTTTTTTGATTAGCTCCATAAAAATCCTTTTTGACCCAGGATCCAGACTAATGGTGGGCTCATCAAATACAAGAATCTCCGGCTCTAAAACCAACACCGTAGCCAAAGACACTTTCTTTTTTTCTCCTAAGCTTAAATGATGCGGAGCTTTCTTTTTGTATGTTTTAAGCCCCAAATTACTAATAACCTGATTGACTTTAAATACAATATTTTCCCTATCCATCCCTAAATTCAAAAGGCCAAATGCAATATCATCGAATACTGTTGGCATAAATAGCTGGTCATTGGGGTCCTGAAAAACCATGCCTACCCTTGCACGGATGTTTTTTATATTATCCTTGGAAAGCTTTTCTCCAAAAATCGAAACTGCCCCTTCTCCGCGTAAAACTCCGTTTAAATGGAGAAGTAATGTGGACTTTCCGGCTCCATTCGGGCCAATAATCGCAAGATTCTCCCCCTGAAATACAGAAAAATTAATGTTTTTTAGAGCTTTAGTATTATCAGGATAGCTGAAATTCAGGTCCTTGACTTCAATAATTTTCTGCTTCATAAGATAAAAAAACATGCTCCCAAAACAATAAGAAAACAAATGAGAAAAGCCACGTCCTGAGCCCTGAAGCGAAAAAAGCTTATAGTCCTGATGTTGCAGTCAAACCCTCTCGCAAGCATTGCCGCATATATTCTTTCGCTTCGCTCAAGCGTCCTAAAAAACATCTGAGGCAACAAGTTCGCAACGACTCTTACGCGCTCCCGCCTGGATTGCTTCCCGAATGTCCTGGATTCTCTGGCACGTCTCTGCCTTTCTGCTTCCTTAGTAAGAACAAAAGCATAACGATAGGCGAAAGTTAAAACTCCTGTTATAACTCTGGGCACACGAATATATTCAAGACTCTGGATAAGCTGGTAAAATTCTGTGGTGCTGGCCAATAATGCCAGAGACAGGTAACACAAGACGGATTTCACCGTAAGGTTCCAAAGAATCAGGATGTTCCCGGCAGCAGAACGATTAGAAAAGAGGAAAACAGATGCTGTTAAGAATGCAATAAGCGGGATCAAAAATACGAGTTTTCTCGCAAGTGCCTTAGTTGAAACATGGGAAGCAAAAATCAAAACTATAATGCCCAGGGAATATACTAAAAATTTATGCCAATGCGAAGAAGGCGTCAGAATGATAGCCAGAAAAAGTATAACACTTGAAAACATCTTTACCCGAGGATCTAACCGGTGAACAGCACTTATTCGGACATTTGAAGGCTCAGATCCCAAGGAAATAATCATGCATACGCCTTAGCAATATAGAGGGATTTTTTATTCTTTATTGACAATCCAGAAAATCCAGCTTCTTCAAACAACCGCTTCATTTCTTCATCCTCTGGGATAAAATCCTGCGTGACAGGCCCATTCACCCGGCTGTGTAAATAATTGAGCTCCTCTCTGCTCATAGGATGTGCAATTACCAATGGCTTTCCTGGTTTCAATATGCGTCGAAATTCGCAAAGAGCATTGAGCTTATCAGAAATATGAGGGAAGAGGGCAAAACAGATGATTACATCAAAAATTCTCCCTTTAACCGCCAAACTTTGACCATTGGACTGGATAAAACAGATGTTTCTCTGGTTGTATTTTGCCTTCCCGATTTTCAACATTTCTCTTGAAAAGTCGGACTCAACCAGCATTCCTTTATCTCCTATGGCAGCTCTGACCCATGGAATAAGACGCCCGGTACCGCAGCCCACATCCAAAACATTGTCTCCTCTCTTTAAAGGAAAGTATTTCACAAGATGTCTTAATCGGCTTATCTCTTGAGGGCTCTGATGTTCTTTTTCCCACTCATGAGCTATGTTATCAAAAAATCGTTTTCTATCCATCATTATCCTCAAAAATCATTCCATCACAGGCATTTTTTGCATCTCTATCTTTATCTTTTTCACCATAGGAGGAATTAATAGAAAAATAATGGCAATCCCTGGCAGGCCGCGTAACAATGACGCAATTCCAAGGACACCTTCTGGCAAATAAAGCCACTTTGCCGAAATATAAACAGCTCCAAAAAGAACAAGGCGGTCGAGAATAATTGTCAAAGCCAATGTTGGCCAGATTCCCAATTTATATCTTTGATGGAGAATAGCAGGGGTTCCTCCTAAAATCAATCCTTCTGCCATCATAACAAACGCAATTGGAGGAAAAAATGGTGGCATCCCTGTAAGGAAAGCCGAGGTTAAAGGAGCAAGCACCCCAACGCTCAAGGCCACAGGAAGCGCAACAAGATACCCTGCAACTATAATCGGATAAAACATGGGCAAAAAAGCACTCCCCAGCCCAACAGCATGAAAAGCAATCGGAAGAGCAAGCGCTAATGCTAACAATAGCCCTCCCAGAAGAAGGTCCCTGCCTGAATAGTTCATGGTTTGATTCTAATTCCTATATTAAGACTCCGACCGGGCATGGGATACGCTCCAGCACCCAACCCAGGAAGGTCAACATAAACAAGGTAGTCTTTATTCAGGATATTATTGATATCCAGGATAATTTCAAGCGCTGATGATACATTCAATATCCACCTGGAATTCAAGAGGAAATAAGACGGAAGAGGATCTTGGGAAAAATCTCCTGCAAAATAATCTGTGACATATTGTGCTTGAATAGAGCCCTCCAGAATTTTCTTATGAAAGCGGAGTGAACAATCTACTTTCTGTCCAGGCCGTCCCTTTGTATCTTCGCCCGTGTGCAAATATGTATAAAAAAGATGCCCTGAGAGATAAGAGTTCATATGTGCACGAAGACTAAATTCAGCTCCCTTTAAGTCGAATGTTCCCTTGTTCATGAACTGGAACATTGGAGGCGGAAACATATTAGGATGGATTTCAATAAGATTTGACCCTTTCATCTGGAAAATCGTTCCTCCAACAGAGATGCCTTGTGAAAGATCCTGTTCAAAACCAGCTTCATAGCTCCAAACACGTTCAGGCTCAAGATCAGGATTTGCAGCAGGAAACATGTAAAGTTCATTGATTTGAGGGGAGCGGAATCCTTTGCTGATTGCTGAGCGAAAACGCGTCTTTTCAGACGCCTGAAACACCATCCCCAAATGCGGGCATAACTCTATTCCGTAGAGCGAGTCTTTGTGCAATCGCGCCCCAGCAGAGAGAATCCATTTTTCCCAGAATACATGTTCATTCTGCATAAAAATTGCTGCTTCATTTTTATCCCACTGCCCTTTAGGCCAGTTATAGCTTTTGCCTCCTAATGCACGAAATTCTGCCCCTATTGTCAGTTCATTATTGGCAATTCTGCGTGTGGTATAGCGAAGAACAAGACCGCTCGTGTAATCTCTTGAATGAAACCCATCTGAAAATTGGTGGTGCCCGAAATTCCTGTAAGCTTTAAGAAATAATTCACTTGCTGTACCTTCTGCTTTGACACTGAGGTCCACAGCTCCTCTATTGTATTCATTCCAAAAATCTTCGAGAGGAAAATCAATTGGCCCGGCTTCATATTTTTTTCCCGTAAAATATTTTCCTTGAATACTTGCATCTATTTTATCGTTCAAACTGTAGATTATCTTACCTGTAAACGCATCTCCCGAATAATTGGAATACTCCCTGTGGCCATCACTGCTTCTCCTGTCCAGGGTGAAATAATAGCTCAAATTTTTGAGCTGCCCCCCATGGGAAAGGTTTATTTGCTGAGTATTGAAGCTCCCATACGAAGTCGTTAAATCTGTCTCAAATTTCTCTTTAGGCCTTCTGGTAATTATGTTTATAACACCTCCAAGTGCTTCTGAGCCATAAAGTACTGATGCAGGGCCTCTGACAACCTCAATCCTCTCAACATTATCCAGGGGGAACGCATGTGTGATGACACAACCAAAAAGGCCCATTTTTTCAGGGCGGCCGTCAACAAGAATTGCTATCTTACGGCCCCGCTCTCCCATCCCACGAATATCTACATCCGCACGACCAAAGTCTCCTGTGCGCCGGATAAATATCCCTGGCAGGTGATTCAACAAACCAAGAGCATTACTTGCAGGGATTAACTTGATATCCTGCGCATCTACGATACTCACTGTTACCGAGCAATCTTTAACGGCTTTTCGTGTCATGGTAGCTGTAACAATGACTACTTCATGAGGACGGGGAATCGACTGATTCTCTTTGAGTGTAACTTTTTGTTCTTTCTCGTCCTGGGCAAAAACAATATGGCTTCCAGCAAAAATAAAAAATAAACAAGCAATTAAGGATATTGTTTTTCTTGTCATAACGTCTCCTTTAACTGTGTTACGTTTTTTAAAATAGTAGCACTTTCTAAGAAATAGTCAACCCTTTTTCTCTCTTTCACCAAAGAAAGTTTTTAAATGGAGGAATGGAGAGCAGAGGATTGATGCTGGAAGAACATTTAGCATAAGCCAGTAAAGTCGATTTCCTAATCTATGTCTTTTCCAGTTGTTGTCATCAACAATTTTCCGTGCTTCACGCTCCTTGTGCTCAGCAGCTTATCTGAAACCGCCTTGACAACAGCACTTTTCCCCTTCATGACAATTACTTCAAGGCAGTTATGATGATCCAGGTGGATGTGGGTAGAGGATACAATTGTATGGATATATTGATGCTGGATACGGTTCAAATTTTCTGTTAGCTCCCTTATTTCATGGTCATAGACAATCCCAAGAATGCCAATTGTTTCTTTCTCTGGATTTTTCCATTCTTCCTCGACCAACCGTTCCCTTATCAGATCGCGAATGGCTTCAGAGCGTGTCGGATAACCTGCTTTTTTTATTAGCTCATCGAATCTCTTTAATAATTCTGTCTCAACAGAAACTCCAAACCTTGATATTTTATCCATGCTGCCTTCCTGTATTGATTTATTTGAAAATAATATTCTTTATCAATAAAGTCAAATCATGGCACGAGGTTAGAATGGCATCATCTCCAATTCCGTGATATTTGAAGTTCTATAAATTCACCTTAACTTCGAGTTAACAAGAAAAGACCCGGGGATGGCTGAAGCGACCTTTGAAGATTTAGCCTTCCTGAACCGACCCCGAGGGAATCCGGCTTAGCCGGACGGCCGAGGATGTCTGAGCACGAGACCAAACGAACTTCTGTGCTTCAGAAGGCAACAGACAATAAGTGTTGATTGGGGCTTTCATGCAGAGTTTTGAGGCCGCCGAAAGGGGAGGAGAGGGAATGGCGTATAAAATCTGAGGGGAGCAAAGCCATTC
>JACUUK010000193.1 GCA_014859315.1 Candidatus Aminicenantota bacterium | reverse complement strand
CGGACACGCTTTCTCTCTATATATCAACCATAACCTGTGGGCTTCGTTGCGCAGATCCTCCCATTTTGTATAAGGGAATAGTTTATTGAAAGTGAACCCGTCCATTCTTGCCTGTACAATTTCTTTTTCGTCAGATGAAAGATAGCGGAACCCATTAATTTTGGTTAATTGTTTTGCTAACTCCTCGCCTGGTTTCAGCTCAATCTTTATTTCCGACATCCTCTGTTCTTGTTTCTTAGGATATCGGCTCTTAATCAATTCATGCATCGAGTCGACCGTCTTAACATCCGCCTGGGGAGGCGCCTTCACACGGATGTCGACAAGCGCCTCGGTAATCGGCGCATTTCTCAAAATTGGATATTGTTCCAAGATAGCTCCTCGAAAAGCCTTAACATTCCTCGTGAAAAAGGTCAGCGTTTATCGTTCTCTACCTAATTCTCCCCCAGGGCTTGCATCTCTTCGGGGTTTCCAGCATCCCCCTCTAAATGTGCGAATTAATTACTGCTTTAATTCTACTCCGACAGATAAATCTTGCAAAGTTGTTGAGGATGTGATATGAATCCTCCATGGAAACTAAAAACGTATTTTTCGGGATAGACGACTACATGGCAATGTTTGCTCCTTACATTAAGAGGTCTGAGGCAAGAGAGCTGGCGCAATGTTATGTCGTCGGGTTGATGATGGATGGGGACAGGAAGTCTGTCGAGCCGATGTCGGAGAAGGTCCACGCCTCGGAAAGGGGGATGCAGAGGTTGTTGACAGAGGTCAAGTGGGACCGTGACGGCGCATTTAGCGAATACAGGAGACGGATGCTTGCTGAGACTGCTGATCCCCAGGGA
This sequence comes from Candidatus Aminicenantota bacterium, assembly GCA_014859315.1. GTDB lineage: Bacteria > Acidobacteriota > Aminicenantia > Aminicenantales > Aminicenantaceae > Kmv29. Next base: position 1,141 of record JACUUK010000193.1, on the reverse strand, counting down.
GTATTGGTTATCGATGATACGGGATTTCCCAAGAAAGGTCGCCATAGTGTCTGTGTGGCCAGACAGTATTGTGGTTCTCTTGGGAAGGTTGACAACTGTCAGATCGGGGTCAGTTTGACCTACGTGGGTCAGGGGTTTGCCTGGCCGTACGCGATGGAGCTTTTTGTTCCTCAGTCCTGGGACAATCCGGATGATCCTGACTGTCTTGAGAAGCGAAAGAAGACCTACATGCCGGAGGATGTCCATTACCGGGAGAAGTGGCGGATAGCCCTGGATCTGATTGATCAGGCCAGAGCGGATGGGGCGTCCCACCGGGCGGTGGTGGCCGACGGTTGGTATGGAACCATACCGGAGTTTCGCCAGGGGCTGGATGACCGGGAAGAGAGCTATGTCGTGGGCGTTTATTCCGATACGCAGGTCTTTCTGGAATCTCCTATTTTCGTTCAACCCGATCCCCAAGAGAAGAAAAGAGGAAGAAAGAGGAAATATCCGAAACTGATAGAGACGAATCCCTTGCCGGTAACGGTCTCTGAACTGGGGAGATGTGTTGCTGAAGGAGACTGGGAGCATCTGGAGATTCGGAGGGATTGTCTGGATAAACCTCTGGTGATTGAGGCCATATCCAGAAGGGTATTTCCCGCCCAGGGCTACCGGAAGGGAACCACTCATGAGGAAGTCTGGCTGATCATCGAGAGAAGAAAAAAGGATGAAGAACACGATGAGCTCCGGTACTTCTTCAGCAACATGCCCCAGGATATGCCGACCCTGGAGATGGTTCGTCTCTTTCATGAACGGTTCTGGATTGAACAGGGATACCAGCAATTGAAGGAAGAGCTTGGCTTGGATCACCATGAGGGCAGAAGCTGGACCGGTTGGCGTCGGCATGTGCTGCTGGTCATTCTTGCATTCGGCTATCTGACCCTCCAGCGCGTACAGGAAAAAAAACGCATACAGCAGACCTTGTGGCGCCAGAGAATAGGAATGACTCAAAGCAGTCTTTCCCAATGAATCCACACTTTTTGGCATCATGGAAGGAACGTCAGTGTCCCGTTCGTTCCTCAGAGCGATGGCGGAGCAGGCAAAGAGAACTGAAACAAATGCCATCGCTGCCTGATGTCCGGCATTGGATCGCGTTATATTT
>JACUUK010000061.1 GCA_014859315.1 Candidatus Aminicenantota bacterium | reverse complement strand
CTTAATCCCATCTTTCTATCAAGGAATTAAAGATGCTTCCATATTAATGAGAAAAGAAAGGATGAGTTTCTGGATTTCGGTAAGAAAAATGGACATTTGGACATTTTTTGGGGCATCATATAAAATACTATTATGGCTTGTATTTTAAAAGATTTTCCGAAGAAATTTTTAAATTCCATTGGAAAAAATTTATATCAGAATGTGGACCTTCGCCAATATTCAAATTTTCAAATTGGTGGGATGGCTAATTTTTTATTTGAAGCATCCTCCATTAAGCAATTAGTTGAAGCTGTTCGCTTAGCTAAAAAGCATTCCTGTCCGTTTTATATCATAGGTGGAGGGTATAATATTTTATTCGATGATGATGGGTTTCGCGGGCTTATTATTAAAAACTGTGCAAAAGGAATAAAGCACACCAGTGAAAAGTCTGTTGAAGTTGATTCAGGAGTAACTTTAAAAGAGTTTCTTAAATTTTGCTTGGAAAGAGAATTGAGTGGAATGGAGTTTTTGGCAGGAATTCCAGGTACTATCGGGGGAGCGGTTTATGGCAATGCAGGAGCATTTGGCAAAGATATTGGAAGCTTCTTAGAAAAAGCAACCCTTTTAGATGACAAAGGAGAAAGAATAACAGTGAGCCAGAGTTATTTTGCTTTTGGATATCGTTATAGCATCCTTAAGAGAACCCAGCAAGCGGTTTTAAAATCCTCGTTTACACTTGTCAAAGAGGGCCAAGAGAAAATAAAGGAAAAAATTGAAAATAATTTGGAAGCCAGGCGAAAAAAGCATCCTCCACTGAGCCTGCCTTGCTGTGGAAGCTACTTTAAGAATCCTGTTCTTCCGAGTGGAAAGAAAGTAGCTGCAGCCGTTCTTTTAGAACAAGTGGGGGCCAAGAATCTCCGGGTCGGAGGAGCGGCTGTATATAAAGGCCATGCCAATTTTATCTATAATACTGGGGGAGCCACTGCTAAAGATGTGCTCCAGTTAGCCTCAAAACTCAAAGAGAGAGTCAAGGAAAGATTTGGAGTTGTTCTTGAGAAAGAAGTTATTTTTCTCCCAGCAATATCTCAATAGCCGCAATTTTTTCTGCGGGGATTTTCTGTTCCCTTTTGGCTATTTCTAAGGCTTCCCGTGCAAGCGTCCTGTATATTTCATGGTAAGAAGTAGTTTTTCGTAATGCATCAAGATGCAATGAAACAGATTTGTTGTCTCCTCGAACAATAGGACCTGTCAACGATGCTGATGGAGAAGAACCTTTGACGTTTCTCCATGTGCCTTCTACTAAAGGAATAAGAGTCTGAAAAGCCATCTTTTTCTCGAGGCCAATATTTTCCAAAAGAGAGGCAGCAATATCCAGAAGCACAACGAAAAAGTTAGATGCCATGCTGCAAGCCACATGATAGGATGGCTTTTCTTTTTTTGGGACCACCAAGAAATGGCTCCCTAACTTGTTAATAATATTTTTTGCAAGAGACAAAGCACTCTCATCTCCTTCACACCCAAAATAAATACCTTTGAACGCCTCAGGATTAGGAGTTTTTTGGTGGAATGATTGTATTGGATGCATGGATGCTGTTTTAGCACCTTTATTTTTAAGAGGACTCAGAACCTCTGAAGGAAGCAATCCACTGCAATGAAAGACATATTTTTCCCCCCAGGAGACATCCGACCGGGCAAGATTGAGAGCGACTTTTTCTATGGCATCGTCTGGGACAGTTATGAAGAGGACATTTCCGAGCTTTGCGGTGAACGAATGGTCAGTGGAAGCCATCCCATCCCCGATAATTTTTTGACTCTCTTCGGCCGACTTTTGTGTCTGACAGGAGATTCCATTGATAGAGAATCCCATTTTTGAAAGAGTAAATCCAAGAGATGTGCCGAGCCTTCCGGCTCCAATGATAACAATGTTATTCATCTTTTGCCTTAAAGATTTCGATCCATTGATTGATTTCAAGTGGAGAGAGGTCCTTTACATTTTTTTTTGTTTCCAAATACTTTTTGTGTTTTTTCAGGATAATCCGCAGTTCTTTGTGAAATTCCTGGCAGGTGAGGGTATTTGCTCCTTTCATTCTGGCATATGTTTTAATGTCCCTGTCAGAACTCACTACAAAAAATCTTTTTAAGTCATTTTGTTTGGCAATGATGTCTTTAATAACCATGTCAGCATTCTGTTCGAAATCAGGAAAAAGAATCTTAAATGACTTTTTGCGGAATTTTTCATCTGTGAAATGGGTATCAGGAGGTCCGTCAAAAACAAGAATGACTCTCGCTTTTTTGATTCTCTGAAAAATCAATAAATTTGATACCAGCTCATACTTACTCTTTGGGTCTTTCAGAGAATGAGGATATATAAGTCCGATTAAGTTGCTTCCATCGATTAAATATGCCATTTTACTGAGTTAAATAGTATATGCCTCAATTCAAAACATCTATTAATTTTATATGATAACAATACTGATTCTTCGTATTATCCAGGGGGCCAGTTCATCCGGCGCCCGCCCAGAAGATGAAAATGAATGTGTAAGACTTCTTGACCTGAATCCCTGGCGGTGTTGAGGACGATTCTGTAGCCCCTTTCAGAAATTCCTTGTTCCAAGGCAATCTGACGGGCTTTCAATAATAAGTGGCTTAATATGTCCTTTTTGTCTTCAGGTACATCGTTGAGGGATGCATAATGTTCTTTTGGAATGAGCAAAATATGAATAGGGGCTTGGGGATTTATGTCTTTAAAAGCAACCATGCGGTCGTCTTCATAAATAAAGCTGGTAGGAATTTCTTTCTGAATAATTTTACAGAAGATACAGTTTTCCATTTTATGCCTTTCTCCTATCCCTGGAGTCTTTCTATTTGTGCCCCGAGAGATTTTAATTTTTCTTCAATTTTTTCATATCCTCTGTCGAGATGCTCAACATCATTGATAGTGGTTTCACCGTTTGCAATTAGGCCTGCAAGGATGAGAGATGCAGAAGCTCTTAAATCTGAAGCTATTATTTCTGCCCCAGAAAGAGGGGATTTTCCCTTGACAATGGCTTTGTCACCAGAAACTTCAATATTTGCGCCAAGCCGCAGAAGTTCATTTATATGGGAAAATCTTCGGTCAAAAATGGTCTCTGTGATGATTGAGGTTCCGTCTGCCTGTGTCATAAGCACAGTAAATTGTGCCTGCATGTCTGTTGGAAAACCTGGATAGGGTGAAGTTGTGATATCTTGAGGTTTTATATCTTCGCTCCCCAAAATGCGGAGAGTAGTAGGATTTAAATTTTCTATCCTGGCACCAGAATATCGAAGTTTTTCGATTAAGGTATCCAGGTGGTGGGGCTGGATATGTGTAAGCGTTATATCCCCTTGTGTGAGGGCTCCTGCTATGAGAAATGTTCCTGCCTCTATCCGGTCTGGAATGATTTGATGAGTTGCTCTACCTAATTCCTCGACTCCTTTTATCCGGATTGTTTCCTGGCCGACGCCGTCGATTTTTGCTCCCATTTTAATAAGCAGTTCACAAAGGTTTGTTACCTCTGGCTCTAAGGAGCAATTTTTTAGAATGGTTTCGCCTTTAGTTAAAGAAGCAGCCATGATTAGATTTTCTGTGCCCCCAACTGTTTTTTTCTCGAATTCTATTTCTGCCCCATGAAGCTTTTTTGCCGATGCATTGATATATCCGTGTTCAAGTTTTATGGAAGCGCCCAGTTTTTCGAGCCCATGAATGTGTAAGTCTATCGGGCGGGAACCGATGGCACACCCTCCTGGTAGAGCGACGATCGCCTTTCCATGACGGGCAAGAAGCGGCCCCAGGACCAGGATGGATGCCCTCATTGCACGAACCAGTTCGTAAGAGGCCTCATCCGAACAGATGTTTTTTGTGCGGATAAAAATGGAATTTCTGTTGATATGGCAGTCAGCTCCCAGCTCTTTCATCAAAGTTAAAATTGTAAAGACATCCTTGACAAGTGGAACATTTTCCAGGTGAACTTTCTCATCCGTTAGTATTGTTGCGGCAATTGCAGGCAAAACTGCATTTTTAGCGCCGCTGATTCTTACTTGTCCCTTAAGTCGAAGGTTATGGCTTCCAATAATTCTTATTTTTTCCATCTAAATCCATTCTAAATGAATGCCTTTTAAAATACAATAATTCATCAAATTAAGTTTTTTGAAAGCATTTAATCTATTCTCTATATACTTCAAGGTAAGACTTTACTCCATAGGCGGTCTTGGATTGAAGATTAAAGACTTCGGAGGGCCTGGTCAAGATCTCCAATGATATCATCAGGATTCTCAGCTCCCACACAAAGCCGGATAAGCTGAGGGGGGATATCTGCCATTTTGCGTGCTTCTTCTCCCTGTTGCTGGTGTGTCGAGATAGCAGGGATCGTGGCGACACTCTTGATGCGGCCAAGGTCTGTGGCCCTGAAAATTATCTTAAATTTATCAAAGACTTTTCTTGCATTCTCTGGTGGGCCTTCTACATGGAAACTCATAAGGTGTCCATACCGATTGACGTTTTCACCCGTTCCATCGTCGGAGTCGACAAGTTTCATGTACTTTTTTGCCAGTTGATGGAGATGGAAGCTTGGATGGCCAAGGTAATCAACCTTGCTTACTCGGGGGTGGTTGCTAAGAAAATCTGCCACTTTCTGGCAGTTTTTACTGACCAGGTCAACCTTGGAGCGAAGTGTACGAAGGTCGTTGATTGCAAAAAGAGCATTCATAGGGGAGGAGGCAGGACCATTATCCCTGTATGGGAAGAACTTGACATATTCGGCAAAACTTTCTTTGAACAGGAGGTTGTCGTTTTTAATTTTAGATACTATGGGTTTTCGGCTGATTAAAGCCCCTCCAATAGCGAGCCCTCCTGAAGTAATAGTTTTTGTAAGTGAGTGGATGACAATATCTGTTCCGTATGCAATTGGGCGCAACAGGGCTGGGGTGGCGCATGTTGAGTCAAAGATGAAAGGAATTTCCCAGGAATGAGCTAAATCAGCCAGGGACTTAACATCGCAAAAAGACTGTTGAGGATTGCTCGGGGCTTCAACGTATAGAAATCGGGTGTTCTCGTCGATTTTTTCTTTCCAGTCGTTTATGTCCTCAGGATGAAGAACCCAACGGACTTCAATTCCCCTTTCCTGCATTTTCCTTACAGAGAAATGTTGAAATGTTCCGCCATACAACTGAATAGACGATACGAAATTTATGGATTCCTGACCTTCTTTTTGCTTTACAAGAAAAGGATCAACAGCACTCATGATGGCAGACATTCCTGAGGATGTCACGAGGCAAGAAGTATCATATCCTGTCTGATAGCCCTCCAGAAGGGCAAGAACCCATTCAAGATAGTAGGTTGTCGGATTAGCAATACGCGTGTAGCACCAGGTGGGGATTAGATAAGCAAGAGCGGCTTCGAGTTCATCAGAATCCCTGTATGCTTGCGAGGTGGACAGGTAGAGGGGTTCAATAACTGCCCCTTGGTTATTATTAATGGCTTCTTCTACTGAATAGAGGCCGTGAACTGCAATAGTATCAAACTTTAAGCTCTTCATAAACTTCATGTGGGTTTCTTTCTTGGCAAGAAATTTTTCGGCCTTTTTGATGTATTCCATCACTCCAGGCCTGTATTGTTGATTATCGTTCATAATTCCTCCAAAAAAATTAAATTTTGATTGGATATCCAGACTTATAACTCTGGGATACACTCCGTATGGCAAAAAATACACTTTAACTTATTTTACTAATTTAATCTCCAGTAAATTATATTGAAACTAAAAAACTTTTTCAGCTTTTATTTTCAGGCTTTTTGTGATTTGCAAAGGACCATCGAAGTTTTTTGGCGAATCCTTGACTAATAACTTTTTATATGGTATTGAATTTTCTCAAGAACATGAGATTAAAGGGGAACAAAAAAATAGTTTCTCATCACCTTTAAATCAAATTTATATCAGCCAAGGAGGAAAACAATGCGTATCATTTTCATTGGATTTGGAACTGTAGGGCAAGGATTAGCAGAACTTCTTTTAGAAAAAAAGAGCATCCTTTTAAAAGAGTATGGATTGGATTTCACGACTATTGGTATTTCAGATACGCTTAAGGGCAGTATTTTCAATCCTGAAGGTATTGATTTACGAAAAGCTTTAGATACTGTAAAAAAAGAGGCTCCTCTCTCAGAAGGTGCTGGAGAAAAGTATCCTGGAGATGCTTTGGCCATGATTCAGGAAGCCAATGCTGATGTCATGCTGGAAGCTACATATACAGATATTAAAACAGCGGAGCCAGCTACTTCCCATATCAAGAAAGCAATCGAACGAGGCATGCATGTTGTGACCACTAATAAAGGTCCTGTGGCGCTCTATTATAATGAACTAAATTCGCTGGCAAAAAATAAAGGCGTTCAGTTCCTGTTCGAAGGCACTGTCATGAGCGGGACCCCTGTTCTGAACCTTTTAAGGGAAACACTGGCGGCAAGTACAATCCAGGAAATAAAGGGGATTCTAAACGGAACCACAAATTATATTCTTACAAGGATGGAGGAGGGCCTTTCATATGAAGAAGCCCTCAAGAAGGCCCAGGAATTCGGCTATGCAGAAGCTATGCCTGACGCAGATGTTTTAGGCTGGGATGCCCTGGCTAAAGTAACTATTTTGGCGAAAGTCATTTTTGGAGCAAAAGGAAAACCTTTTGACTATCCATGTGAAGGGATTACGGGGATCTCTTCCAGTGCTATTGCTGACGCAAAATCTCGTGGAAAGCGATTTAAACTTATTGGAAAAATCTGGAAGGAAGGGAATTTAGTTAAAGCTTCTGTAGAACCGGCAGAAATCGATCTTTCCCATCCACTGGCTGGCGTGATGGGTGCAACAAATGCCATAACGATTACTACCGATACCCTTGGAGAAGTCACTATCGTTGGTTCTGGTGCAGGAAAGAGGGAAACAGGTTACAGTATGCTTGTTGATTTGATTAAGATAGGAGGCCAGAAATGAAGATGCTTCTGAATGGGGAATGGGTTGACAGGGACCATAGAATTGAGGTCAAAGATCCTTTCGATGATTCTTTAATAGATACTGTGCCAAAAGCTACAAGCGAGGACGTTGAAACTGCTTTAACTGCAGCGGTTCAAGGATTTGAACAGGCGAAAAAATTAACAGTTTATGAGAGGGCGCAGATTCTTTATAAGACGGCGTCCATTGTATCAGAGAACCTGGAAGATTTCGCCCGCCTTATTTCACGGGAAGGCTCGAAAACAATTCGTGAGGCTCGTAAAGAAGCTTCACGATGTGTCAATACGTTGACAGTATCTGCAGAAGAAGCAAAGCGCCTCCTTGGCGAAACAATCCCATTCGATTCTTTTCCTGGTGGAGAAAATCGTCTCGGGTATTTTTACAGATTCCCTATTGGAGTTGTATTAGCGATAACTCCATTTAATGACCCCTTGAATCTGGTTGCCCATAAAATTGGCCCTTCAATTGCAGCAGGGAATGCAACCATTTTAAAGCCGGCAACAGTGACACCGTTGTCTGCATTAAAATTGGCAGGGGCTCTTCTTGAGGCAGGCCTTCCTCCACTGGTGCTTCAGGTTATAACAGGGTATGGGTCAGAAATTGGCGATCATTTGGTGCGAGACCAAAGGGTAAGGATGGTATCCTTTACAGGAGGAGTTGAAGCAGGAAAACAAATTGCGAGCATAGCAGGCATTAAAAAGATAGGAATGGAGCTTGGGTCGAACTCCCCTGTTATTGTTTGGGAAGATGCTGACTTAAAAGAAGCCGTGGAATCTTGTGTGTCTGGAGCATTCTGGGCTGCAGGCCAAAATTGCATCGGAGTCCAGCGCATTTATATCCACCGGAGTATCTATAAAGAATTTAAAAAAGAATTTGTAAAACGAACTTCCCGGTACAAAATTGGAGATAAACTCAATGAAGAGACAGATATGGGGCCTATGATAACCGAAGGGGAAGCAAAACGCGTAGAAAGTTGGGTAAAGGAAGCCGTGGATATGGGAGCTTCTGTGCTTACTGGGGGGAAGCGGCGCGGCGCCCTTTTTGACCCAACTGTACTCGAAAATGTCCCGGAAGGTGCCATGATTCATTATGAGGAAGTCTTTGGGCCTACCGTGAATCTTTATCCTGTGGATGATTTGGATGAGGCATTGAAAAAAGCAAACTCTCTGCCTTACGGGCTTCATGCTGCGATATTCACAAAAAATGTGGATATTGCCTTTAAAGGGGCCTACGGTTTGGATTGTGGTGGAGTGATGGTTAATGACTCTACTGACTATCGCCTGGATTCCATGCCCTTTGGAGGCATCAAATACTCGGGGTTGGGAAGGGAAGGAATCAAATTCAGTCTTTTAGAGATGACCGAACCAAAAGTGATTTGTTTTAATCTCTCAAGGTAATAGACCTAAAATTAACCTCAACCGAAAACAAGATAAAGGGGAAGGAAAACTTTACTGGCGTAGTTTGGCTCAGTCTTCTTAGATTTAGATAAAAAAAAGAGCAACGGAAGATTACTCCCGCTGCTCTTCTTGTGTTTGTTTCTTGTTATGAACTCTGCAGATGAATTTACTTTTTAATCTGCTGTTCAATCCATTCTGTTGTGACACTCTTAGGACGCTCAAGGGGCAAGCCAATGGCTCTGTCCAAGACAAGCGAGGCGAGAACCCCGAGTGCCCGTGAGACACCGAAAAACACAGTATAAAAATCATATTCAGTAACACCATAATAGACTAAGAGGCAGCCAGAATGTGCATCAACATTTGGCCAGGGATTCTTTGCCTTACCGTGTTCAACAAGAATATCAGGGACTACTTCGTAAAGAGCGCTCACGATTTTAAAGATTTCATCATCAGGAAGGTGTTTTAGAGCGAATTCTCTTTGAGCAACATACCTTGGGTCTGTTTTTCGCAGGACAGCGTGTCCATATCCAGGTATTACCTGGCCAGCATTCAATGTATCCCAGACAAATTGCTTCAGCTGTTCTTTGGTTGGAACGCCACCAAATTTCTCCCTGAGATCCATTATCCATCGAAGGACTTCTTGATTTGCTAAGCCATGCAGCGGTCCAGCTAATCCATCCAATCCTGCGGAAAGAGAATAAAAAGCATCCGAGAGAGCGGAGCCTACAAGGTGGGTTGTATGAGCAGAAACATTTCCACCTTCGTGGTCGCAGTGAAGAACAAGATACAGCCGCATAAGTTCTTTGAATTCTTCATTCTCAATGCCCATCATATGAGCAAGATTTCCTCCCCAGTCAAGGTTGAAGTCAGCAGGAATATGCTCGTCATTCTTGTAGATTTTCCGGTAGATATAAGCAGCAATATGAGGGAGCTTCGCAAGCAGGTTCATTGCGTCTTCGAACATGGGATCCCAGTAGTCTAACTTATTCATTCCTTCCCGGTATCGTTGAGCGAAGATTGAATCTTTTTGTAAAGCTAAAACAGCCATTGAAAACTGTGTCATCGGGTGTGTTTCTTTGGGGATAGCTTTAAGTGTGTTGATAAGATGTTCTGGGAGAGCGCTTCTTTTCTGCCATTCTTTAGTGATTTCTTTCACGTCATCTTCAGTGGGTAATTCACCAGTAAGTAAAAGATAAAATATTCCTTCAGGAAGAGGCTCTTCTCCGCCTGATGCCTTGGGCAATTTTTCCCGAAGCTCTGGAATGGTATATCCGCGAAAACGGATCCCTTCCATCGGATCAAGAGCCGATGTTTCTGTAACCATGCATTTGATGCCGCGCATTCCGCCATAAGCTTGAGCTATCGTGACGTCTGAAATTTTGACGTCACCATGTTCCTTATTGATGGTGCGGATTCTCTGGCGCATCGGGTCGATTTGTGAAGAAAACTTTTCCTTTAATGATGCCATTTTTGATCCTCCTTTTGGTTATTATTAATTATTAGATATTAATGCCATTGATTAATAATAAGTATGATTTTCCTTCGTATTTTTAATGGAAATTGAATATAGCATTGTCTTATTATCATGTCAATTTAAATGTGGGTAATAGTATAAATATTGCTGAATTTGTGATGCAAGTTTCTCATATGATTTGACATTTGGTGTCCATGATTGTTTATTATGTAAGAAAAAACTGTACATATTAGGAATGTAAAGGAGAGAAGAATGGGATTATATGAAGTAATAATAATTCTTGTAATACTAGTTCCGGTTTTTTTAGTTATTGGCATATTCATTTACAACACGCTAATCAAGTTACGGAATCGCTCTGATAACGCCTGGGCTCAGGTAGATGTCCAGCTTAGACGCAGGTATGATTTAATTCCGAATTTGGTGGAGACGGTCAAGGGCTATGCAAAACATGAGCGTGAGGTGTTCCAAAGGGTTACTGAAGCGCGTTCCAAAGCTATCAATGCTGGTACTGTTAAGGAACAAGGACAAGCGGAAAACATACTATCTGGAGCGCTAAAATCCCTGTTTGCTGTGGTTGAAAATTACCCTGAGCTTAAAGCCAATCAAAATTTTCTGATGCTTCAGGAAGAATTAGCAGGAACAGAGGGCAAAATCGCCTATGCGCGGCAATTCTATAACGACATAGTCATGAAATTTAATATGAAACAACAGATGTTTCCTTCTAACATCATCGCCAATATGTTTAAGTTCAAAGAAAAAGAATATTTTGAAATAGAGGAGCCAGTATCCAGAGAGCCAGTACAGGTGAAATTTTAACCTTTTTTATAATCAAGACCGCTAATCTTCGGAGTTTGCATCGAAATGTATGAGCAAATCGCAAGCAACAAGCGGAAATCCTTTTTTCTTGTGCTATTTTTTCTCTGCCTGATTTTCCTTTTGGCTTGGTTTTTTGGGCAGCTTACAGACCTGGGAATACATGGGTTAATCTTTGCTGTAGTCATTGCAGTTGTAATGACAGCAGGCGGGTATTACTCAAGCGATAAAATTGTCCTTGCCATCAGCCGTGCTAAACCAGTGGAGAAGCAAGATTATCCTTATCTCTATAATGTTGTAGAAGGCCTGGCGATTGCTGCCGGAATTCCTAAGCCCCGTTGTTATATTATCGATGATACAGCCCCGAATGCCTTTGCATCAGGGCGAAACCCCGAAAATTCGGTTATTGTGGTAACGAAAGGTCTGCTTGAGAAGCTGAACCGTGTTGAACTGGAAGGTGTAATTGCGCATGAGATGTCCCATATTAAAAATTATGATGTGCTTGTTCAGACTGTTGCTGTAGTCATGGTTGGAGTTGTGGCTCTTTTGAGCGACTGGATTCTCAGGAGCTTTCTCTGGGGTGGAGGCCGAAGGAGAGGAAAAACCAGAGGCAAGGGTAGTGCTTCGGCGGTTATTATTATTGTAGGGCTCATTTTAGCTGTGCTTTCGCCAATTGCGGCACAGCTTATTCAGCTTGCTGTCTCAAGGAAAAGAGAATTCCTGGCTGATGCAAATGGGGCCTTTCTTACCAGGTATCCTCCAGGCCTTGCATCTGCTTTAAGGAAGCTGGCTGCTGATACAGAGCCATTGGAGGCAGCAAACAAGGCGACCGCTCATCTTTATATTGTGAATCCATTGAAAGATGAGAAAGGGAGAATGAATAGATTATTCAGCACGCATCCCCCCATAGAGGAGAGGATTGCAGCATTAGAGAAGATGTAATTTCTTTTTGGATGGCGTTGCTCCACTCAGATTTTATACGCCATCCCCGGGTCTTCATTACTTCATCCTATCGCGGAAACAAAGATGTATACACGTATAAAAAAAACGTGTTGAAAAATACAGGTATTTGACAGTATAATAAATGTCACCCTGAGCGGGGTCGTAGTTCAGTTTGGTTAGAACGCCGGCCTGTCACGCCGGAGGTCGCGAGTTCGAGTCTCGTCGGCC
>JACUUK010000060.1 GCA_014859315.1 Candidatus Aminicenantota bacterium | reverse complement strand
TATCTCGTATTATTCCTATTTTTTTAAAGACGAGATTAATTGTTCTAAATTTACAAATTCGACTATTATCCCACTATATTCTCGACGAAAGGAGTGATCCACGTCATTAGCCACTACATAATTTTTCCCATTCGGATAACGTCGGCGAAAAGCTCTTAGACTGGTAGAGTCGAACTGATTGACCGACCATTTGCATTCGATAGTTATTGCCTCATGGGTGCTCTTATGCAAGATGAAGTCCACTTCATGATGCCGTTTATCACGCCAGTATCGGATGTTCCGGCTTTGCATTCGTCCGTGTATCTCGTTAAGGACGTAATGTTCCCACAGTAACCCCAGATCTTCAGGACGAAGACTTTCCCATCCTTTGTAGTGGCAGACAAATCCTGTATCAAATGCATAAACCTTGGGTGCGGCAACTATCTCGCTGGCTCGATAGCTGCTGAATGGACGAATGACATGGACAACGAATGTCGCTTCAAGCACTGACAGATAATTGCTGATTGTTGTACGACTCACTTCACATGGGATGGAAAATTTCGTCGCTTCAAAAATGCGGCCGCTTTGTAAAAAAATAAGCTCTGTAAAACGCTGAAAAGAATAGCGTCTTTCCAGTCGAAATAGCTCCTGGATATCCTTTGCCCAGTAAGCGTCCATCCATTCTTGGAACTCTCGCTCGGGATATTCCCTGGCCATGAAAAAAGGCGGCAATCCTCCTCTGAACAATCGGTGCTTTAAGTCTGTTTTACCGAAATCCTGAAGGTCATCGGATATCATGGGAGTAAGCCATATCTCCAACTTACGGCCGGACAGCGTATCTTTAAACTTGGTCGATGCACCAAGTGTGGATGAACCAGTGGCAATGACCTTTACGTCCGGATAGTGATCTGCAGCTATTTTTAGTAACTCTGAGGGATTGCCAAGTCGGTGGATTTCGTCGAGTATGATCCTCTTTCCATTGTGACTTTCCAGGAAAGACTCGGGATCCTCCATTTCCCGACGAGTACGAGGCAACTCGCAGTCAAAATATAAGACATTGGGTAAGGACTGGCACAAGCAAGTTTTTCCGATTCGCCTAACACCCGAAAGCCAGAGAACGGATCGCTTCTGCCACAGGTCATTAATTAACTTTAGCCAGAATCGTCTGATTTTAATCCTCATGGCATTCATTTTATCTTTAAATGTAACTAAATGCAAGCTATCTTTCAAATAGTGCTACTATATGTCAGATTATTAGTATTGAGTATAAAAAAAGATTCTTGCTATTGACATGATCCGATTGACAAAAATTTGTCTCCTTTTTATAATCAACTTCAATGGAGAATATAAGAGTTGCCCTTGTTCATGATTGGTTGACTGGCCAGCGGGGAGGGGAAAAAGTTTTAGAAGTCTTATCAGAAATTTTTCCCAAAGCGCCGATTTATACACTTTTTCATTTTTCAGGAACTCAGATTCCGACTATAGAAGAGAAGACAATCAGGACAAGCTTCATTCAGAATCTACCTTTATTGAAAAAGAGATACAGGTATTTCTTACCGCTTTACCCCATGGCTGTGGAACATTTTGACCTTCAGGAATTTGATTTAATCATCTCGAGCTCTCACTGTGTGGCCAAAGGTGCTATCCCTCGTCCGGATGCTCTCCATATCTCCTATGTTCATTCGCCTGTCCGGTATGCATGGAATCAATATTTCGTCTATTTTCCTCCAGAGAAGTTAGGGCTTTTTTCACGCTTCATTATTCCCCCTCTTATTCATTATTTAAGGATGTGGGATGTTACTTCTTCGCAGCGGGTTGATTATTATGTTGCAAATTCGAAAGCCGTGGCTCAAAGAATCAATAAATATTACAGGCGAACTGCCGAAGTCATCTATCCTCCTGTTGATATTCAATTTTTTCAACCCTCTGACCAACAAGAGGATTATTATCTTATAGTTTCAGCATTAGTGCCCTATAAAAGGATCGATTTAGCTATACATGCTTTTAATGAATGTAAAATTCCCTTAAAGATCGTTGGGGTTGGCCCTGATTACAAAAAATTAAAGAAAGAGGCGCGCGCAAATATTCAGTTTTTAGGGACATTGGATTCGTCTGATCTTTTGGCTGTCTATCAAAAAGCAAGAGCTTTGCTTATCCCCGGCGAGGAGGACTTTGGAATAAATTCCATTGAAGCACAGGCTTGTGGTGTTCCGGTTGTTGCATATGGACGGGGTGGTGCAACAGAGACAGTGATTCCCGGAAAAACAGGCGTATTTTTCAATCTATTGAATCACAAAAGCATCCATGAAGCGCTTGACAAATTCCAATCCATGGATTTTAATAAGTCCGCTATAAGAACCCATGCACTCAATTTTTCTCGCGAGAGATTTAAAAATAACATGAGAGATTTTATCAAAGAGAAATGGGAAAATTTTAGGAGCCTACAGTGATAAAAAAGCAGAAAACGCGGCTCATCGGGTTGTTTCTTTTAAGCGATATTGTTGGAATTCTTGTGTCTTATTTTTATTCTTATGGCTTCCGTTTTTATGGTTACATTATTCCTGTTGATCCAGCAAAAGGAATTCCTCCTTTAAAGTCATATATTGCTGTATTCCCTTTGTTTTTAATCACGCATCTTGTAATATTTTTTATTCAAGGGTTTTATAAATCTCGCCTGAAAAGAACAAAGATTGATGATTTTTTATACATAACTCTGAATGTGGTATTGACTATTATCATTGTCCTGGCGATTTTGAACTATCTATACGCCTACAGTCAAGGTAGGGCTCCATTGTTTAGCATGACATTTAAAATCTCTCACCTATTTCTTGCGGTCTATTTTATTGTTGTAATATTTATGATTTCTTTTCTCAGAAATCAAATCTATTTCTTTATGAAACGGCGTTATGCTAAAGGATTGAATCTACGGAATGTCCTGATTATCGGGGCAGGAGAGATGGGCAGAACAGTTGCCCAGAAACTTTCTCAATATAAAGATTTGGGCTTTTCGGTGAAGGGCTTCCTGGATGATGAGAAAAAACCCGGAGAAGAAATACCTGTTGATGGTGGGATAAAAGTTTTTGGGCCGTTGAAAGAGTTGGAATCTGTCCTCGAAAAGGAAGAAATCAGCGATGTCTATGTTGCACTGGATTTGAGTAATTATGGAAAAATCCTGGAAGTCTTTAAGGTCGTCAATAAATACATGGTGAATGTAAGATTAATCCCGGACCTTTTCCAGCTCCTGACATTGAAAGCAACCATCGAGGATTTAGATGGATTTCCTGTTATAAGTATCGATGAGCCGCCCATGCGCGGACTCATGTTGTTAATAAAGAAACTGGGTGATTACATTGCATCGTTTGTCCTTTTTATTTTGCTTCTGCCGCTTATGACCTTTGTGGCTATATTGATTAAATTGACATCCAAAGGACCTGTGTTTTATTACCAGGAAAGAGTCGGAATGGATGGAAAGAAGTTCAAAATGCATAAATTCAGGACAATGGTTTATAATGCAGAAGAAAAAACAGGCCCTGTGATGAGCCAGCCAGGAGATTCCCGTGTAACAAGATTGGGAAAGTTTCTAAGGAAATTCAGCATCGATGAAATCCCACAGTTAATCAACGTTTTAAAAGGAGAGATGAGTCTTATAGGACCAAGGCCTGAGAGGCCAGTATTTGTAAAGGATTTTATCGAAAAGATTCCAAAATACATGCTGAGGCATAAAGTTAAATCAGGAATCACAGGCTGGGCTCAAGTTCATGGGTTAAGACAAGATACTCCTATTGACAAGCGACTCGAATATGACTTCTATTATATTCAAAATTGGTCAGTAGCATTGGATTTAAAAATACTCTGGAAAACCCTGAAAAAAGGGTTTATTGATAAGAATCTATAGAGTCTATTTAGGGGAAGAAAGCAGACGGATTTTTGAGAGGGAATAATCTACGCCTGATAAGATGGTTAAGATTAAGGTTATAAGATAGGCCAAATTTAAAACAGGGGGGGATATTTGCATGATGTTGAACAAGAGAACAAGACCTACTACAGTCACCTGAGATACTGTTGTTGCTTTTCCTAACAATGAAGGGAGAAGATCTTTAGTTCTATTGAGTCTAAAAAAAATCAAAAAACCAAAAGCAATGAGGACATCTCGACCGATAACGATAAATGTAAGCCAGACAGGAATGGTATTAGGAATACCAACCGAGTGTAAGCTTAGCAGAATGTATGATGAGCTTATTAGAAGCTTATCCGCTGCTGGGTCGAGATAGATGCCAAGGTTTGTCTTCTGGTCAAAGAACCTTGCAATGGCTCCATCTAAAACATCTGTGAAGCCTGCTAAGAGGAAGACAATAAATGCCTTTTGGAGTTTCTGCTGTATTATAAGAATTAGAAAGATAGGCGTAAAAATTATTCTCAAAATTGTCAGTATATTGGGAACACTCATTATATCATCCTTCCTCTTTTCGCTCTGTATTTGTGGCGCTTTGGCAGGCACAACTCTTATAAGGCGCATTATTTTATCAAATCCAGAATAATATTTAAAAGCTTTATTGCTTGCTGTCCTGTTACAGCACGCTCTGGGCTAAAAGTTTTATCTGAAGATAGAGACATAATATTATAGGACAGGATAAACAAAATAGGTTGGTAGTAATAATTATCTGGAGAGACATCTGAAATACGGATTTTCTCTGGGGGAATCTGTTGAATAAACTTGTAACCCTTGGATTTTAATTTGTTTATAAGGCGGTAAAGGATTTCTGCCATTTCTGCACGCGTGATGACTTTTTTTGGTTGAAATGTATGATTTGGGTACACATCGAGTAATCCCAAAGAAGTCGTAGTAAGGATAAATCTTGATGCCCATGATGTGGCGATGTCAATGATAATAGGAGGTTTTTCAACAGCTTCATCCAAGACATTTTTAAACGTTACACATATAAGGGCTGCTATATCTTCTTTGGAAATTGCTTCAGAAGAAGGAATTGAGTCATATTGGCTGGGGAGCTCAAAGATTCCCAACCGGTTTTTGATTGTTTCAAGCCGTTGTTGAATTTCAGGGATATCGGGTTCTAACTCCTGGAGTTTTTCATAGACTTCAAGGCCTTTTTTGTATTGCTCGGAGAGGAAAAGAATTTCTCCATACTCTTTGAGTATTTCTATGTTATTGGGCTCCTGGAGCACAGCAGATTGCATATGGACTAAGGCATTTTTATAGTTGTTTTCGCTCTTATAAATTTCAGAAAGACCTAAATGTGCCCTTATAGACTCTGGAGAATAATAGAGAGCTTTCAGAAAAGCCTCTTTGCTTTTTTCCTTATTCTGTTCTCTGAGGAATGCATATGCATGTTCAAGAGCTTCTTCGGTTTTTGTCAATTTGAGTGCCTCATATTTTGGTTTTGCCCAGGGATGTTGTGGATCTTCTTTAAGGATTTCCCGTAATTCCACAAAAGCAGGATCATGCTGACTTGTCTCGAGATAGATTTGGGCCAGCCCCAAGTGAATTAAAACCATGTCAGGATATTTCGCAAGAGCTGCTTTGAAAAATTCTTCTGCTGCCTGCCTTTGATACAGAAGATAATATGCATACCCTAATCCTACATGGTAAAAAGGGCTTTTGTCTCCTAATTGAGAGATGATTTTTTTTGCCTTTTCACCTCTTCCTTGCCTCAGGCTTTTCCATGCGTCTTCCGTGATAATCCTTTCTTCTAACGAGAGATTTGCGACAACGGATGCAGGGAGAGGATCCAAATAAAGGGAAGGGGGTGAAGTTTGATAGGTGGCACAAGAGTAGAAAAAGAGTGCAATTATTAAAGAAAGAGAAAATCCTTTTTTCACCAATTTAATTCTCCTCTTCGCAGATAAGATAAATAGTTTAACATATATTTAGGGTCAGCCATGATTTCTATGTCATAAAAATCCCCACGGTCTTCTCTTTTCAGAACAAAGGACCATTTTTTAAAGGAAGAGATTATGTCTTTATTGGATTTTGGAATACTTAAGTGGTAGGTTTTTAAATTCTTGTAGAGAATAGAGCGAAAAAGCTTTTTAAGATAAAAAATCCCTTCGCCAGTTTTTGCTGAAACATATACTGAGGAGGAAGTAGAAATTTTGTTTTTTGTCATCAATCCAACTTTGTCGGGCAAAAGATCAATCTTATTAAAAACTTTTATAACAGGCATGTCAACAACACCAATGCTTGAAAGAATCGTTTCGACTGCTTGAATATGGCTTTCATACTGTGGAGAGGTTATGTCAATAACATGGCAAATACAATCAGCCTCTTTGACTTCTTCAAGAGTTGCCTTGAAAGACGAGATTAACTCTACAGGAAGATTGCGGATGAATCCGACAGTGTCACTTAAGAAAAAATAAAGTCCATCAGAAAAATTCACGCGCCTAAGCATTGGGTCCAGAGTGGCGAATAGTTCTGGAGATGTAAATGTTTTTTCTCTTGCAAGAAAGTTGAACAGGGTGGATTTTCCTGCATTCGTGTATCCAACAAGAGAAACAATAGGGATGGGTTTTTTCTTTCTGCTTTTTCTCTGTAAGGCATGGTGCTTCTGGATTTTCCAGATATCTTTTTTTATATTAGAAATCCGGCTTTTAATTCTGCGTCTGTCTTCTTCAAGTTTTTTTTCTCCAGGTCCACGTGTCCCTATGCCTCCTCCCAAACGGGAGAGTTCCAATCCTTTTCCGAGCAAACGGGGGAGTAGATAGTTGAGCTGAGCAAGCTCAACCTGCAATTTTCCTTCTTTGCTGTGGGCGCGCTTGGCAAAAATATCAAGAATCAATTGTGTCCTGTCAATAACTTTGCTTTGAAGCGCATCTTCAAGACTGCGTTGCTGAATTGGATTCAGATTATGGTCAAAAATAACTAAATTTGCCTTGAGTTCGTTTTTTAAGTGAATTAACTCTTGGACTTTTCCTTCTCCAATGAAATATTTTGGGCTTATTTCTGGCCGGTATTGAAAAACCTCGAAGACAACTTCTGCTCCAGCAGTTTGGGCCAGTCCTTTGAGTTCATCCATAGAAGTTTCTGCTTCGGCTTTTTCTTTTTTATTTATTGCAAGGTGAACAAGAATGGCTTTTTCCATGGTCTATTTCAAATTATTTTGGATATATTTCACAATCTTCTGGAAGTCTTCAGGGAAAAACCATTTGATGTCCTTCATTTTCTTGAACCACGTGAGTTGTCTTTTTGCGTAGTGGCGAGTGTCTTTTTTTGTGAGGAGTATGGATTCTTCCAGGGTGAGGCCTTTATTTAAAAATTGCAGAATATATTTGTACCCTAATGCACGAAAAGGAGGCAAATCTGTTGACACTCCTTTTTCCAGAAGATCCTGGACTTCTTTTACAAGGCCTTTTGCAAACATTTGCTCCACTCTCTTGTCGATTAATTCATATAACTTCTTTCTTTCTAATTTTAACCCAATTTTGATCGTATGAAAATCTTTAACGAAAGATTTAGTTTCAAGAAAATGTTTGGATAAAGGTTTGTTTGTTGCATAATACACTTCAAGGGCTCTTATGATGCGAATCTTGTCGTTAGCTCCTATTTTTTCAGCATAGACTGGGTCTATATCTCTAAGTTTATTCCATAGAGTGGTTAGACCTTTTTCTTCGGCTTCTCTTTCAAGCGTTTGTCTGATAAATGGGTTTTTCTCTCCTTCTGGAAAAAGCCCCTCCAAAAGAGCTTTTAAATATAAACCTGTACCACCGGTAATAATAGGCAGCTTTTTCTTTTTCCAAATAGAATCCATTGCTTTTAAGGAAAGGCGAACAAAATCTGCTGCCGTGAATTGAGTCGAGGGGGATGCGATATCCAGAAGATGGTGGGGAATATTTCCTCTTTTATTGATGGGAGGTTTATCTGTCCCGATGTCAAAGCCTTGATATACTTGCATGGAATCGCAATTGATGATTTCCCCATTAAAGATTTTGGCCAGCTTTACTGCAGTGATGCTTTTCCCAACTGCAGTTGGGCCTAAAATAATTACAAGGTTTTTTGCTTTAGATTCCAATTTTGATCAGAAAAAATAAAATTATAAGAGTAATAAAGGTTAAAAGTGCGTATATTTGTCTTTTTTTTAACTTCATTCCCCAATATTTTCCAGGTTTTTGACTAAAGTTGCTTCATGGATATTTCCTAATGTTTTTTTCACAGCCAGAACTTCAGCAACTAAGATTTCATTGAAACCTTCTAAAAGGTCTTTTCTTATCACGCCATTCGAGAAAGCTGTCTCTCCTTTAAAAAGAGGCGAATTCATTTCTATTTTTCCATTGAGTCCAATTTGCATTTTTTGAAAAACGGGAGGGAGATGGGGTCTGATATCATCTATGGTTTTTTCTAAAACATTCATAGCCACAGGGCCTATTTCTTTAGAAATATATTTAAAGATAAATGAGCATTTATCATTGAATGCCTTGAAAAATTTTGTAATATCTACTTGGGATGGGTACTCAGGAGAAATCTCCATAACTTTCCTTTGACTGGGGCCTGCGATCCCTGAGCTTATGAACCCAAAAATGATTTTTTGAGTTTCCTTTATTCCCAACTCACTCAATGCATAGAGAGTTTTTAAATTTTTTTGCTGTCTCATAAGGTTCAAAAGATAATTTTCTGGAAGTTCTAATTGAATGTGCTCAATATAGTGAGGTGAAAGCACCTGAATCATATCGGTTTCTTGGGGAAGGAAATTTTGAATAATGGACTCATTCTGCATCTGGCGTGTCCCCTGCCAGATAAAATCCATGGTTGGGATACGAAGGAGAATATCGGTCTCTTGGGGGATGGATTCAGGATCAAATGTATACTCGCCTTCAGGCCAGTCAAAGCAAGGTAAGTATTCAACATTGAAAAACTCTTTGATAAAGCTCCATAATTTGACAGGATCCAAAAAAGAAAGCTCAATAAAAGATCTAATAATTGAGCATTGGTTTTTTTGACAGTGATTTTTGCACTTTTTTTTTGAGGATAAAAGGATTATTTTTTTCTCAGTTAAAAAATCAAGAAAAGATGTCTCGTTAAAAGATGTTTTGTCTATGACTATAGAACCCCTTTGGAATGCAATGTTTTTTGTTTGATGTTCTCTTTGAATTTTCAAAAGGCCTGATTTATGTGAATTCCAAATGCGAAAAAGTAGGAAAGAAAAAGGGGTTTCTGCCAAATTGCCTGAAAAAAACATGTTTTCCATACGGATACTTTATATAGGAGCAAACTTTGTGTCAATCAAGAAATACAGCAGATTATCCCAGGAACTGCATACTAATCATAGTGATTGCAATGTAAAAAAGGCTTTTTAATGCCCAAAAGCCATATGAAATGAATAATGCTCTCTTTAAATCTATCTTGAGAATTGAGGAAATGCCGAAACCTAAAATTCCAAACATCCAAAGCTGGAAAAAGTCAAACTGACTCAATATTATAAATGCAGGAGAAGTAAACTCTAAACGCGGAAAGAATAGAGCAAGGCTGGTTGTGGTTTGCATCATAGATTTTTTGGTGAAGACAAGAAATAAACGAATGGCATTTCCGAAGATTTTATCGATAAAATTTGCATGAAGGTAGGCAGAAAGTATTTGGATAAAATTTCCTTCTGTTGAGGTGAACCGGCCTATGACCATGATTATTAGGCTTGCAAACAGGAATCCGATAATCATAGTTATAGGGCTGAGCAAGACAGAGCGGAGGAAAATACTGGACTTAGAAGGGTTTTCTAATCGTTCTATTGTCTGGTTGAATCTTTCTTCACCCAAGCGTTCCTGGAGTTTGACGTTATTTTTTAAAAGTTGTACCTGGTCTTTTTGTGCGTAAGGAGCTGATAGGTAGGAAAACAAGGCTCCTGCGATGAGTAGAAAAATGAGTGCATCTACCCATACAGGCTTTTGGGAAATTGAGTTGAAAATTTGTTGAGGGCTTAGGAATATTCCTTGAAAACGGTTAAAAAAGTTCATGTTTAAGCTCCTTTCCTTTCTTCCTTTTCAATCTTTCCGTCTCGAATAAAAATTATTCGGTCTGCCTGTTGAGCAATTTCTCTGTCGTGGGTGATGACTATGATGGTGTTTCCCTGCGAATGGATCTTGCGAAAAAGGTTCATAATCTCCTGTCCTGTCTTAGAATCCAGATTTCCAGTGGGTTCATCAGCAAGCAGGATAGAGGGCTCGTTGACTAAAGCACGCGCTATAGCCACTCTTTGGCATTCACCTCCTGATAGTTCAGGAGGGCGGTGATTCATGCGGTTCGCTATTTCGACCATTTCCAATGCGTTACAGGTTTTAGATGATCTCTCTTCTTTGCTGGTTCCCTTATAAATCAGAGGAAGTTCGACATTATGGAATGCTGTGGCTCGAGGCAAGAGGTTGAAAACCTGAAAAACGAACCCTATTTCTTGGTTCCTGATGAAAGCCAGTTCGTTATCGGTCAAAGTGCTTACGAGTTTTCCATTTAGAAAATATTTTCCTTTTGTAGGGGTATCTAAACATCCTAAAAGATTCATCAATGTTGATTTTCCAGATCCAGAGGGTCCCATGATTGCAAGAAATTCATTACGTGCGACAGAAAGTGTAACACCACAGAGTGCTTTAACTTCCTGTTTCCCCAATTTATATATTTTCCAAAGGTCTTTGGCGAAGATAATGTCGTTGTTTGAGATAATCATGATTATTTTTCTTTCTTCTCTTCAGGTTTTATCAGCATGTCGTCTTTAAGATTGCGTAAAGCACTGTAAGGCCCGGCTACAATTGGTTGCCCCTCATCAAGCCCGGATAATATTTCAATGTTCAATTCTCCTGTTATGCCTTTATTTACAGGCACGAATTTTACTCTGTTGTCTTCTACAAGAAATACGCCTTCTGCCGGGCTTTTATTTGATTTTTGTGCCTCTTCAGTTTCTTTGAGGACAATTGCTGATATTGGGACGGCAAGAACATCTTTCCTTTCTGCAATAATGATATCTGCTGATGCAGAAAGCCCAGGCTTAAGGTTTTTTGGGGGGTTTTCTAATGTGATTACAACTTTAAAATCCTTGGATTCTTGTGAGGCTGTGATTTTTTGGATTGCAGAGCTTCCGATTTCTGTAACTTTCCCTTTGATTGGCTGATTGGGAAATGCATCCACTCTCACTTCTGCTGGCTGGCCAAGCTTAATACCCACTACATCTGTTTCATCGACTTCTACTTCCACTTCCATGACTGAAAGGTCGGCAATTGTCATAAGTACAGTGCCAGGGTTATTCATGGTTCCGACCAGAGCGATTTCTCCTTCTTCCACCCTTTGGCTTGTGATGATTCCATCTATGGGAGCATTGTAAACAGTTTTGCGCAGATTATCCAAAGAGCTCTGGAGAGATGCTTCTGCCTGTTTGATTTGGTATGTTATGGACTCATGTTGAGCCATGGAAACATCATATTGCGCTTCGGCTGCTTCCAGTTGTTCTCTGGAGATAAGCTTTTCATTGTAAAGTTTTTTTTGCCGTTCGTAATAGCTCTTGTCTTTTTTTAGCAATGCCTTTGCCTTGATGAGCTCGGCATTATAGGAATGGATTAGTGCACGGTTTCTGTCTGCCTCGGCTTCATATTGAGTAGACTCGAGTTTTAATAAAAAATCCCCGGCTTCAACTTGTTGCCCTTCTTCTACTCCTATCTTGACGATGCGTCCTGGGATGTGTGCGCTGATATTTACGTTTTTCTTTGGTTTTACCTCTCCTGATGCGGATATAATGGATGTTAAATCCTGTTTTTTAACTTTTTCCACCGTGACTTTAATAGCTTTTTCTCTTTGTGCCTTGAGGTTAAAGAACACAATAATGATGATAAAAATGGCTATTGCGGAAATTAGAATAATTTTTTTTCTCTTCTTCAGTTGTTTTTTCTTTTCAATCATTTATTGTTCCTCTCGGTTAGAATTATCATATAATACTACGAGTAAAATGGCAAAAAGTTTCGATTGAGG
>JACUUK010000192.1 GCA_014859315.1 Candidatus Aminicenantota bacterium | reverse complement strand
AAATCTATAACACCATCAAAATCAAAATCTGCATAGGCAACCCTATTTATCCAGGATTTAATGTTTGCTGACAATGGAACTCTATGAAGAATACCAGCAAAATTTAAAGTTATATAACCTTCGCCCCAGTGAGCCACTGAAGATTTCTCCTCATCTTTGAATGAAACAGGGGAACCAAAATCTTCTGTAAATTCCACCGGATATTCTATGCATTCCTGTTGTTGAGCCCAGAAAAAAGCGGCTATAATGACAATGCTCATAAATAATAGCAAAGACAAAATAGTGATTTTCTTTTTTTTCTTCATTTTTCCCCCTGCCAACCTATTTAATACTTTCCAGTTCAACAGCTAATCCTATCTCCAATCTCGATGTAATGATATCTGAACCTCTACCGACTGTTCCTATACATATTAAGAGGACATCTCCGGGATCAGACAGTCCGGCTCCTGCCTCATCATCAATCAAAAAGGCAGTATATGTGAAGCGAGAATCTAAGGTTCCTTCACTCGTACGGATAAAAGGTTGTTTAAAAAATATTACATTGTCGTAATCAGGGAATCCATCTCCATTTTGATCGAGCAGGTTTAGTATTTCCAGGTCAGTCAACTTCCGGAAATAATTCTGATCATAAGGGATATCAATTCCAGTGGGCTCCTTGAGATAGTGCCCATCAAAGCTTGTCCATACTTCATCTGCAAAAAAATCTTCAACTGCAATCCAGGCCGCATCGAACCCTGCTTCAGCAGCATTGAAAGCTTGCCCCTGATTCCTTATATTACCAGCTACTTTTGAGCCAGCACCCACCACTGTTATTAAAGCAATCCCAACACTCAATAAAAACGCAAGAACTAATATCACAATAATCAAGGCAACACCATTTTCTCTGAACCCTTTGATTCTTGGGATTTTCGTTTTCCAAAAGTTCTTCACGTTTTCCACCTTGACACTTTATCGTGTCCCTAAATTATATAAATTGAGACTTAGATTTCTTATGGTTGCTGTTGATTCCAATAAAAACCTCCGGTGCATATCGTCTTGATTCGCCTGAGGGCTATTGGCCAAAGCAGGCCTTCGATAAAGATGGATATTCGCTGGGGGAGTTCCTGAAAAGCTAACAAATGGATTTTCTGTCCGTCCTAAAACTAAAATCCTTACCTGGCCAATCCGGCTTATTAATTCTAATTTTGCCTGCTTTGTGGGCTCATCATCACCAGGATTAATTGTCCAACTACTGTTGTCCCAATCGAGAAAACCATCCAAGAGCCCGTCATTATTGAAATCCCCATTGTACTGAAACTGCAAGTTTTCAATGTTCTGTGCGAGGGGATAATGAATTCCATTTTGAGTCAGGTATAAAATACCTCCTTCGCCATTTCCAATATATCCATTTACACCTGCTGTTAAGCCCGGGTAATTCCCGGTAATATCTAACCAGTATTCTTTAACCTCAATAAAAGTAACAAGGCCTCCGTCATAATCATCTGAATTGGGGCAACTTCCTGATAACCCTCCAGGCGGATTGAATTCAATTGATAATCCAGGCGAAAAATTGAGTTTTTCGTTCGCTCCTACTTCTGAATGTGTAACATGTGTGATCTCCCTTATTTCACCATTCATACATCCCGAACTTGGATTGGGCAAGATGAGGACTACTTTATTTTCATAATACTCATCAAGATAAGGAAACTGCTCAAAACTGTAATCTTCAAGTGATAAATTAATTGATGCACCCTGGTAATTATCTATGTTTAAATTCAAAGGCTCTTCTATATTTCCCATTAATTTCAATCTATCAGGAGCCACTATTGCTCCTTGTGACTCATTATCAATTCCTTCCAAGAAATATCCAGAATATTCAATCGGTAAGCCAGCCCCCGCCATTCGAATATCTCTCTCTATAAAAAACATGCCCGCACGGACATCGTGCTGCAATTCTGCAAACTGCTGCTGGTCCACAGCAAGCCTGTTGCTCCTCATATACAAAGTCAACGTAGCTAATATAACAACAACCATAATGGTAC
>JACUUK010000059.1 GCA_014859315.1 Candidatus Aminicenantota bacterium | reverse complement strand
GGAAAAGGTTTTCCAGATTTCTATTCCGCTTTTTAAAGGGTCAAAATCAGTGTGATAATATATCTTTGTTTTTCCTGGAATTTCTTGGGCTGCGATACACATGGTTCCTGTGAGGGCATTCCCTGATTTTATATCCATATTCTTCTTTCTAAAAATGATGCCTTTTTTCGTTCCTTCCTCTACAAATTGATTATAATTTCCTGAGCTTTTTCTATCCCAGATAAAATCAGAAGGATGAAATCTGGGGTCTTCAGCGTAGGGTTCCCAACCTATCATATTCTGCCAGGTGAGCATTATGCTGACTTCAACAGGTTCTTCCTCAGGATTCTCGACAATCCATTTGTAGACAGCAACAGGATAACTTGTTTCCTTATAATTATGGGGAATTACAGGAGAAAATTGTGTTACAGCAATCTTGGCAGGCAGCTCCTCATTCTTTTCATAAGAAAAACCAGATTTTGGAAAAAGAGCATAGTAACTTCCTTTCCCCTCTGGATAATTCCACTTCCAGCTCTGGAGCTTAGCTAATGAAGGCGGTGAATCGGTTGATAGAGTCTGAGCAATGGTTTTATTCCCTTTTTTCAGGTAAACATGGAATTGATTTGCCCAGATGGTATCGTCTACCATCCAGCCCAGTTTAAGAAACCAGTATCTGAAATTTCCGCTTATTGTCCGCTCAAAAGAACCGGCTCCAATGCCCCCAATTGGACAAGCACTCCCTTCTGCAGTGGCATCTATATTTTCTTGTACTTTGGAATGGCCGAAATGAGTAAGCTTGTATCCAATAGGACGGTCAAAAGAACATTGAGGGAAGTTAGAAAGATTCGTTTTTGTATAGTTTAACCGGCTGAGAATATAATCTATTATACCTGTTTCTGAGTCATATCCTCTTTTTTTTGCTTCTTGAATCAGTTTTCCTATGCGATTATCTATTTCTTTGCCTTGGTCATCGCATATTCCTTTCTCCATCAATAGCTGCTGGTATTGGCTACTGAGCTGGTTCTTGATATTATCCAGCTTGCTACTTGAGGAATCTAAAGCGCCTAAACCAAACAAATTATTCTGAAAATAGAAGAGCAAAATAAAAGAAAGAATAATGCTCATGAAAATGTTAAGGATAGACAAAGGAATATCTGTTTTTCTCAAAAATCCATAATCCATGATATCCTCCTGAAAATAAATTTTCCCCTTTTAAAACAAATCTCACTTTTAGCACTCTTAGGAAAGTTTCCAAAACATTGAATCCTTTATCAAAAATAGCTAAAGGTGAAACTCATGTTATTATTTGACTTAAGTTGTCTAATTGTCAATACCAAATCTGGACTCTTTTTAAGTGCATTTCCTTCCTACTGCCAAGGCCATTTCTTACGACTAAGAATACGACATACTTCTTATTTTTGTTTTATGACTACTATCCAAATTTCGCCGGGTTCCAACACCTTCTCCATAATAAGTTTATCATTTTGGAAGTAAAGAGGGACCTCCTTCTTAGATTCCAAATTTCTGACTGTATAATTTTGGCCTTTGACAGAAACAGCAAATTTTGCCTCGGTCTTTTTATCTCCGCGATTAAACCCGAAGAGAACCTTAAATGCTTTTCCTTCAAGAATTCTGGTATCTATGAAAACATCTTTATTCGAAGTGGTGATATTTATTTTTTTGGGGATCTCAAGCCACTTTGCCAATCCCACAAGAAACTTTGCATTATGAGCGTTTTTAAAATGATGATAAGCTGATCCAATGAAAGAACCTACAATGATTGCCTTACCTTTTCCATAAGAAGAATAAATAATGGCTGGCTTTCCATTTTCAAATTCAGCCAGCACTTCACTTCGGTCATTAATCAATTCAAATCCTTCCTCAAAAAAAAGGGCATCCAATGTATCTCCTTGTTTCAGGAAGGGAAGAGATTCGTGAGAAGTTATAATCCTTATGGTTGAAGTCTTTTCAAGGGGCATGAGATAAGACTCTCGGCACCCAAATACTTCATGCAAACCTCCTCCAGGGATAACTTCGCTGGAAAAACCCCGTTCATCATTCCATCCGCAGCGGGCTTCTGCTACAAGTGTGCCCCCACCCTTTACGTATTCAATAAGCCTTTTTATGTGGGATTTAGACATCATAACAGGATACGGAACAACCAATAATTTATACTGACTCAATCTTTCAGGAATAAGATCTATAACATGCAGAAAGTCAACTAACATATTCCTCTCAAAAAAAGCCCTGTACACGCCCTGAAGGGATTCACTCAGATTATTATATCCAATAGGCTGTCTCTCTCCTGTGTATTGCTGCTGGCCACCTACCATATGGGACAAAGGGTTATAAAGAATGGCTATCTCTGCCTTCGGAGGTTGAGCATCAAGAAAAAAGTCCATATTTTCTGTTAGAAGCTTGGCTACTTTACCAGCTGCTACGGCTCTCTTCGTGACTTTTCCATCTAATTCAACCAGCCCATAGCCCCCAGATTCATAGCCTGAACTCATGGGATAATACGCATAAATATTAATCCCTTTGGCTCCATAAGCAACAGCCGTCCATATCCAATCACAAAGATCCTCTCCTGTCACCGGAACACTTAACTTCATGCCAAAAACTCCGTATCCTGCCTGCAATTCTCCTACATAAAATCCACCATTTTTTATACTCATTGAGCGTGCAAAATCATGTCCAGATGCTCGGAAAAATGTCGACCAGGGTTTGATAGTCCAGGCATGTTTGGGGTAAATAGAGACACCATAATAATCAACACTATCAGCCATCAGGCGATCATCAGGTGTTCCATTCCATCTTGGCTTGCTGAACAAACCAGGAATTGCTGAATGGCTGGTTATAACGCTTTCAGGAATCACAGCTCTTACCGCTTCAGCTTTTAATGTCAAATCTTCAGCTAATTTATCAGAAATAAAATTATTCCAGTCAATATAATCTGTATAGGTAAGAATCGTTCCGAATCGCGGTGGCTCCACATCATCCCACTCTTGAAAAGTGCGGTACCAGGCTTTATTTAAATTGTCCAGAGTATGATATTTTTTCTTAAGCCATTCTCGAAATCGGGACATAGTGGAATGGCAGTAACAAAACTGCAAATACTCAGCATTCCCCAAATGATAAACCTCAGCCCAGTTGATGATATGGGGCTCACTCCACAAATCCCATCCATAAAAAGCTGGTTTATCCTTCACTACTTTTGCAGCTTCAGAAAAAAATTTTAAAATTTTCTCACGTACCCCGAGATGATCAAAACAAAAACCAGGTGAGGCCTGCGACTCCACAGCCAGCCCATTGCTGGCGACAAATTTCGCATCTGGGTATTTAAGCCCGACCCAATCCGGAGCAGAATCAATGTAAACTTGAATGATAACCTTTAAGCCAACCTCATCCGCTAAATCAACTAAGGACTCAAGAGCACTAAAATCGTACTTTCCCTCCTCTGGCTCGTTAGCGGTCCATTCAATCCAACAGCGAACAGTGTTGAAACCTAAGTTTTTAATCTGCTCCAAGTCCTTTTTCCATGATTTGACTTTCTCTGGGGTAACTTCTTCAAGCATAGGTGCCCTCGCTTGGCCACCAGCATACCAAACAGAAACTGGAAAATGGCCTCTGCTCTTTTCAGGCAAAATACCATAGGTTAACGATACACCTAATAAAATAAAAATCTCTAAGAATAGAGGGATACCTAAGTGTTTATTTTTGAAAATATTAATCATATTTTTTCTCCATTATGATTTACCTTTCCTCTTTTTTTTTCCAATCTTTTGGCTTTTTTCTCCTAATAAATCTATATGGATCCAAAACCTTAATGTATCTCGAACGCCTCACCGTAGTTCCATCTACTCCAATGATTGTCAAGCGAGGCCAATACTCCCCTTCAGTTAGATAAATATGGACTGGGCTTTCTTCATAAGAAGTCATCCCATCACCAAATTCCCATAAAAAAGAGCTAATTCTACCTTTTGACTGGTTAATAAATTGAACACATAAAGGTGCAAATCCTAAATGAGGCTTAAATGTGAAATCTGCTTTAAGTCCCCAAGTTGGCATTCCATGTGTATCTTGGCCATGTGCTGCATCAAAGGCCTGCAAGGAATAGCAGACTGGCCTCCATTGACCATTTGAACGAATAAGTGTATGGATCTCTGTGGCTCCTGGATAGTTATAATCCCATACCAGACACCCAGCAAAATCATTACTCCATGCATTATTCATAAGCAGCGTATATGCTGTATTTTGTAGACTATCATCCCATACATTGGTTTTCTGTCCATATTCCCCAATAAGACAAGGCCCATCCAGTTTGAAAGACCAAAAAGAAGGAAGCCATCCATCGTCACGATAGACGTGAAAATCATAGAAATCGAGTCCGAGATTCCTGTAATAGCCATCTCTGACATTTTTCTCGTTATGCCAGCCCGAACCACATGACACCAGTCGGGTTGGATCCGTCGAATGAATTGCACGAGCACATTGACCGATGAACAATCTCATTGAGCTCCAATCCACTCCATCATCACTCCAGTTCCCTCTTTCCCCTGCAATATCCGCTTCAGGCTCATTCATTATATCTATGGCAAAAATATTGGGATTTCCAGCGTACCGCTTTATAAAGGGAATAAGAGCGTTTTCAATATAGGATTGCCTGGCTTCTGTCAAAATCAGCAGATTAGCTAAAGGAGTATAGCGGATGCCCAAGGGGATATAGCTAATTTTTTGCTGGATTGAATACAATCTTTCCTTATAGGTCATATTGCCTGCATGACCTAATTGGAACTCGAGCTCACCAAGATTTTTATATGGAAAAATATTCTTTCCTGAATAAACACTGACTGACTTTTTCTCATCTATGCCAGTCAAGCCGCTGATTAAACACCAATATATTGGCAGATTTTCTTCCTCAGCTAAGGCCATTAGGTCGTCCAAATTATTCCACATGATTTCATGAATTCCTGAAACATAACCCTTGTTATCAAAAAGCAAGCCTTCTGCATTTTCCCAGAGCCATATCCGGACAAAATGAGCCCCCATGGCTTTCATATCTGAAAAATATGCCTTGAAGTGTTCTCTGTTGTAGGCAACTCCCCATTCCGGATGCTGGGAGTTAGGACCAATATCATGATCAAACTGACCATCTAACCAGGGAAGGTTGATTCCAAAAACAAAATATTCTTTGTCTTGGAATAAAATCCTATCGATATCTGAATAAACTGCTATTGTTAATAGGAACAAAACGATCCCACAGAACCCTATCGTTTTCAAATATGCCATGAGTTATTTTTTTCTTTATATTCTTTTTTCATTCCTTTTCCTAAATTCTTTCCCTATTACCTCTAATAACACAGATGAATCTTGATAACAATCCTGGCTTAATTCCCAAATAATAGCGCCAGCAACCTGTTTTTCTTTTATGTATTTACACTTAAGCGTTATTGATCGAGCATCGTCGAAACATAGAATTTCTGCCTTGTCTGGATTTTGGATGTATGGAACTTTAGCACAATCATCCCATATATATGACCAGCCGGAGTTTATAAAATTCAGAATCTCAACGTAGCCATAATAACTGCTCTTCTGAAACTTCTGATATAAGTTACTACAATCAAAGGAGCGTCCATAAAACGGAATTCCTAATAATAATTTTTCTTTGGGAACTTGACGACTAAGGAAATATAAACAACCATCATTAATAGAACTGCAAGGATCATTGTTACAAGTGTAAAGAGGAGAGTTATGCCCCGAATGATCGCTCCACGCACCATGAAAGTCGTAAGTCATACAGCTTATATAATCAAAATAATCAATGAGCTCTTCGAAATTTATCCATCTCGCCCATCTCTCACCTGCTGGAGCTGCCATGGTTAAAAGGAATGGAGGATTCTGCTCTTTCAAAATGGTAGAGAGCTCTTTAATGAAATAAACATAATTCTGCTGCTCAACAGGATTGGAAACGTATTCCCAGTCTATATCAACGCCATCATAATTATTTTTCTTGCAGAATTCGAGAACCTGATTGATAAACCTCTTTCTATTTGCCGAAGTATATGTCATTCCAGGAAACCCTTCGGAATTACCCCATCCTCCTATGCTCATGACGACTTTGACTTTATTTTTATGGGCGGTTTCAATCAATTCAGGGTAGATATAATCTTCTCCGACGATTAGATTGCCTTCAGAGTCTGGCTTGGTAAAAGCATAGGCTATGTGTGTTAAATATCTGTATTTTATTTTGTTATGATCAAATTTTTCTTTTTCCAAGCAAAAGTAATATCCCATCACGATTTTTGATAAATTCTTTTTCACAGTATATCTATGAATAATGGCGCATTTCCCTACCATAAAACTGAAAACCAATATCAATCCCAGGAAAATCCTTGACTTCCAGCTTTTACTCATTCTCGACTCCCCCAATTCCAGCAATACCTGTGCAGTGTGCAGCCACCTGCCTGTGTTCAGGGATATTCGACTCCCCAGCCGTGAGCATCGCTGTCCTCAAAATTATGGCTGACTAAAAGAGAAAGAGCAGCCTCTATTAATTTGCGGATCGCTGGAATAATCATGATTTCCAGCTCATATTCAGGCTTTTCAGGGCGATCCAAAAGGGAAGAAATACCATTTAACCAAGATTGAGGTGGCCGCTGATTACTCCCGAGATAATCTAAAGCTTGCAGTCCTGCTTCAGCCAATGCAGCTACATCCTCAGAGAGAGGAATAACTTCATTCAGAAGAAAAGATTCTTCAAGTATAGGCCTCAGTATGGAATTGTTGCCGCGCCACTCGGTTAACCACTCTCTGATTATCTCTTTGTTAGTCATGTAATTGGGTGTATCGGCCAGCATTTCATCGACCATATTCCTGAATTGCCGGGCTTTGTTGCTTTCAGGTCGAACAGCATCGACGAGCCGGTTCAGAGGTGTCATCTGGGTGTATTCATGAGTATGCGGACGCGTGTAGAACTTGACAGGCTCCACAATATCTGCAAGGACCTTTAGGGAATCAATGGGATGATTGCCAACCAAACGCTCTAACATTTTAGGATAGTTGGATCGATGGGTAATACCAAGCCATTCTAAATTTCGGTCCGCCTTTTCGAGACGGCGATACATATCTTTAATACATTTTACGTTTTGTGGAGACCACATCCTTTCAGCAAAGGCAACAGCTCTCGGCCATATGCGGGAATCAATGGTTTCAGGAGTGACAAATTCAGCCCACATACAGGCCTCGCCACCTAAAATCCGTGCTTTTTGCTCAGCGTTCAACTTTGCTGCATCTCTATCCAAGGGATCGACCTGGTAGTGACGAGAAGCAGACAGAATGTGATCCAAATAGTAACCGTGGGAAAGAATCCCACTGTATCCTTCCGCTGCGACTTTAGCCAGAGAGTCCTGTCCTCGCCAGCTTTGCACTACGATGTCCTTCGGAAGATCGGGATGGAAGATTTCGTCCCATCCCACCATCTTTTTCCCATGGTTGCTCAGAATTGCCTGAATCCTTTTGTTGAAATAGGCTTGCAAGTCATGATCATCCTCCATGCCATGTTCGCGCTTGAAAGCTACAATATCTGGATTTTTGTTCCAATGTTTACCGTTGACCTCGTCACCGCCAATGTGAAAGTAATCGTCGGGAAAGAGTCTAGCTATCTCTTCTAAGAAAGTATCGAGAAAAGTATATACTTTCTCTCGAGTAGGATCCATACAAGGATCGAAAACCCCCCAGAAACGCTGGATCTGATATGGACCAGGAGCACTGGCTAACTCTGGATAACCAACCAACCAGGAAGTGGTGTGACCGGGCATGTCAAATTCGGGGACAACCCGAATTCCCAGATCCCGGGCATAGTCCAAAATCTCTCGTACTTGATGTTGGGTGAAATAGTTTCCGTCAGAGCCCATCTCATGAAGCTTTGGGAAACTTTTGCATTCGACCCGAAATCCTTGATCTTCTGACAGATGCCAATGCAGAACGTTCAACTTGCACATGGCCATGCCATCCAAATTGCGTTTTATAACCTCTGCTGGCATCCAGTGGCGACATACATCTATGAGTAATCCTCTCCATGGAAAACGAGGTTTATCCTGGATTTTTACCGCAGGAATATGAAATCCCTCTGAATCAAGTGTTACAAGTTGCAAGAATGTCTCGATTCCGCGTAACACTCCCACTGGTGTTGTAGCACTTAAATAGGCACGAGAAGAATTAACCTCGATAGTGTATGATTCGTCTTCCTTTATTGATTGGATTTTTTCGCCTGGACCTTGACAATTAATCTCAAGAATAGCTTTAGAAGCATCTTTTTCAACTTCATAGAGCAAATAAATACCGGTTTGGATGCTCAAACGCTGGATCAATCGGCGTGCGGCTCTTTTTAATCGCGGCTCTTGGTATCCGGTCAAAACTATGCGGAATTCTGAATTCACTGGTAATTTGCCTTGCTCAAAGGATATTTTTGCGGGAACCGGCATCAAATTGTGACGGGATACTTCAGTGGAAGAACCCTGAACCGCCATTATAATGGATAGAAAAAATAATCCGATAGATAAGACTAAGATAAGCCTAAAAAAATTGAATGCTTTTACCATGTTTATTTCCTTTCCTTTTGAATAATTTTTACTTATTCTGTTTTTCTAAGAATTTTCTTCTCTCTTTCCTAAGCTTGTAGCAAAGAAAAAATTAAATATCAAATAAAAGAATCGAATAAATAAAAATATTCCCTATAATTATTTTAATCTGAACAAAGAATAACGTTATAATACTTACAGATTAAAAGATTTATTAAAACGAAAGGATGTAAAAAAATGGAAAAGGTATTAGAAATTGCAAAAATGATTGACCATTCGCTTCTTCATCCCACACTCACAGATGAAGAATTGAGAGAAGGCTGTGAACTCGCTAAAAAATATAATGTGGCTTCGGTTTGCATCAAGCCTTATGCTATCAAATTAGCAGCAGGTATACTCAAAGGGTCAGATGTTCTTGTTGGAACAGTAATTGGATTTCCTCATGGAAACAACAAGATTGAAGTAAAAGTCTATGAAGCTGAGTCGGCATGCAAAGACGGCGCTGTCGAGTTGGACATTGTAGTAAATATTGGAAGAGTATTAAGTGAGGATTGGGATTATATCGAAAAAGAAATTAAAGCCGTTGATGATGTTGCCAGAAAATATAATGCCATAATTAAAGTTATTTTTGAGAATGATTTTTTGCCCGATGATAAATACAAAATTAAACTCTGTGAGATTTGCAGCAAATTAAAGGTTGCCTTTGTAAAGACATCAACAGGTTATGGCTTTGTGAAAGGTGAAGATAATAAATATTTTTATAAAGGAGCCACTGACCATGACCTGAGATTGATGAGAAAATATTGTTCATCAGCAGTAAAGATAAAAGCAGCAGGAGGTCTGCGGACTCTTAATGATGTTCTAAGAGTTAAAGAAATTGGAGTCACACGAGTTGGAGCAACAGCTACAGAAACCATTCTTTTGGAAGCAAAAAAAAGATTTAACGAATAATTTAGGGTTAAATAAAGTAGGTAACATGTTTCCCTTGACAGGTATGAATACAAGTGATAGATAAGAATCTTAAAAAATATATATCGGAGGGTTTCATGAACATGAAGAAAAAAATTATTTCCTTTCTGTCATTATCTTTAATTTTTTTACCATTCATTCTGACAGCCCAAACACATCCAGAAGATTTTTTAGGCCATAAAGTAGGGGCTGATCGCAAGCTTGCTGATTACACTCAAATCCAGGCATATTTCCAGAAGCTCGACCAGGAATCACCTAAAATCAAGGTGCTCACCATTGGAAAATCAACCTTGAATAAACCAATTATCATGGCTGTCATCACTTCTGAGGAAAACATGGCCAATCTGGATAAATACTCGATGATTGCAAAACGGCTAAGAGATGCACGCGGATTATCTCCAGAGGAGGCAAGAACTCTTTCTAAGGAAGGAAAAGCCATTGTTCTTATTACATGCAACATACATGCAACAGAAATAGCGTCTTCCCAGATGGCTATGGAATTCGCTTATAAACTTGTGACAGGACAAACTCCTTTCGATGCTGAGAAGGTCTTAAAAGATGTCATTGTCCTTTTAGCTCCAACCATCAATCCAGATGGGCAGCAGATGGTTACTGATTGGTACAAAAAGTATGTAGGCACCAAATATGAAGGAGGCTCCATGCCCTGGCTCTACCACCATTACGCTGACCACGACAATAACCGTGATTGGTACATGCTCAATCTTTCAGAGACAAAAGCTGTCACAAAAGTCCTTTACCATGATTGGATTCCACAAGTTCATATTGACGAACATCAAATGGGCTCCACAGGTGCCCGGCTATTCCTACCCCCTTTCATGGACCCTCCCATTCCAAATGTCCATCCTCTTCTCTGGCGTGGAGTAGCTCTTTTTGGCACAAACATGGCTTATGACCTCCAAAAAAATGGATACAGCGGCGTTGTGCACGGAAGAAGCTTCACTGCATGGTGGATCGGAGCATGCGATGACACTTCCTGGCTTCATAATTCAATTGGACTTCTAAGCGAGATGGCATCTGTCAAAATTGCTACTCCAGTTTACATCGACCCAACAGAGATTTCTGATTCATATATTGAAAAGCGGGTTCAATTCCCTGACCCATGGCCTGGCGGTTGGTGGAGATTAAGAGACCTTGTGGATTACGAGTTGACACTTTCGATGAGTTTAGTCCACACTGCCTCTCTTCATAAGGAAGACCTGCTTTTCAACTTCTATAAGATATGCAAAGACTATATTGAAATTCGAAAAGAAGGAGATCCTTTTGCATTCGTTATTCTTAAAGACCAAAGAGACCTAATTACAGCCCTCCGAATGTTAGATATACTTCAATTTGGCGGTGTGGAAATCCATCAAGCAAAAGAAGATTTTACTGCTGGTGGCAAGATTTACCCTGCAGGCTCTTTTGTTGTATTGATGTCACAACCATACAGACCTTTTGCACAAGCTTTGCTGGAAAAGCAGAAATATCCAGACCTGCGGCAATATACTGGTGGACCTCCTATCCCACCCTATGACAATGCTGGATGGACTTTGCCCCTGCAGATGGGTGTCACCTGCGAACAAATTGATACTCCTTTTACAGCCAAACTCGAACAAGTAAAAACAATCACTTTCCCGGCCATCACCCGGCCCGAGAAAGAGGGCCCATATATTCTCCTCGATTCGCGGCTTAATGCTTCTTTTTCTGTTGTCTTTGGCCTCATGAATGAAAAAGCAGAAATTTACCGCTCCAAGGACACCATTCAAGGACAAGGATTCGAAGCAGCAGCAGGTAGCTTCATTATCAAAAATACACCTGATATACAGAAATCTCTTCCATTGCTTTTAGATAAATGGCATGTTCCTGCCTATACGCTCGATGATATTTCTCAAATTCCCAAGTCCCCATTGAAAAAATTCCGTGTAGGACTCTATCAGTCCTGGAGAGCCAACATGGATGAAGGATGGACACGCTATGTGTTTGACGACCTTGATATCCCCTACACAACGCTTCACAACAAAGATTTCAAAGGTAAAAAGAAATCAAAGGCAAACTTAAGGGAAAAGTATGATGTAATTGTTTTTGCTGATGAAAATGCAGACATCATCAAAGAGGGAAAGCCAAGCCAGGATTCTCCTTATAGGCGTTACTATGAATTTCCCCCAGAATATGAAGGCGGAATCGGAAAAGAAGGAGTTGAAGCGCTTAAGACATTCGTGGAGCAAGGAGGAATTTGCGTAACCCTTAACAATGCATGCGGCTTGATTTTCAAAGAATTCAAGCCCCCTGTCAGAAATGCACTTGATAGAGTTGACCTGAATAAATTTTTCTGCCCATCATCTATTTTGAAAATCAATGTAGATAACAAAACCCCAATAGGATATGGAATGCCAAAAGAGGTAGGTGCCATGTTTTCAAGAAGCTTAGCTTTAAGCACATCTATTCCGTCTGGGGAATGGGACAGAACCGTTGTGGCTCATTATCCTAAAGAAGATATGCTTTTAAGTGGATGGCTTCTCGGAGAAGACACCATTGCCCGTAAAGCCGCTGTTGTTGATACGAAATACAAAAAAGGACATTTCATTCTCATAGGCATCCGCTGCCAGCACCGCGCACAATCACACGGCACATACAAATTCCTGCTCAACGCCCTTCTTTATCC
>JACUUK010000191.1 GCA_014859315.1 Candidatus Aminicenantota bacterium | reverse complement strand
ATAATCGACCCTAAGAAATAAAAAAGTACTTGCATCACATCACAATAGAAGAATTTCCATTTTGGGTTTCATTTATTTTCTTCCCATTTTTGCCTAATTTCTGCCCTATAAGCTGTTCTATTGAAAATAGAACAATGAAAAAACATATCCAGTCAATGCAAAATTCGAAAGAAAAAAAATATTGGTGAAAATCCCAGAATCGGGTTAAAAGAAGTATCCATACTCTCAAACTGGTTCTCATATTCTAAGAAAAGCTTATCAAAGTAAAGGATAGGGGATTATAAATAATAATACTAAAAATACGGTTTTTGCCATCACAATCATGTCTCTTAAGTTATTCGGTTTATTCTGATTGCAGAAACTCAGGAGCAGAAAGTTTTGGCAATTGCTTCCAGACCCTTTAGCGGTTCA
This sequence comes from Candidatus Aminicenantota bacterium, assembly GCA_014859315.1. GTDB lineage: Bacteria > Acidobacteriota > Aminicenantia > Aminicenantales > Aminicenantaceae > Kmv29. The sequence continues at coordinate 1,616 of JACUUK010000191.1, read as the reverse complement.
GTTCCCAGATTAACCCGAATGATACGGCGTCCTTTTTGTTTGAGGGCATGAAAATCTCCAAGCGATTGCGCCTTAATAAGAGTCCTGAAAGAATATTGTGTTTCAGGAACAGAAATATCTTCTGGCGAATCATCCACAAGCTGTACAAAAAGGCCATTGTTCGGGCCTCCTTTATGGAGCTGTCCTGTAGAATGGAGAAAACGGGGCCCAAATCCAAGAGTAGTCGCCAGATGTGTTTGATTCAATAACTGAAGACGAATATCCTGAAGAGCATTTTTTATTTTTTTGTTTGGAGGGAGAAAGGCCTGAATGGCAATGTAATCCCCTGCTCGACTTGATGAAAGCAACTCCGCAAGCGAAGACTTTAATCTCACAGAATCACTTGTGTCTATTGTTTCACTGTGAGTTTCTTGAGGAGTTCCTTCTTTGTTCATATCCATCATTTTTCGCGTGAGTTCTTTTGTCAAAACTACATCAGGCTGGTTGAATGGATTGATCTTAAGAATCGAACCAGCTACTGCTACTGCAACTTCCCATCTAAAAATCTCCTGGCCTAAAGCTTCTTTTTTAGCAAGAGGGATTATTATTGTTGGATGGCCATGCTCTTCAAGGGATTTTAACAAGAAAAGCACTTCTTTACTTTCTTCTCCCTTAATATAGAAATAAACAAAGGCACGATCTTTTCCATAGGAATCAACTGAAGCTAATGCCTCATCCACCACTGTGACAAGCCCCTTCCCATTCTTTCCAAGACTTTCTGAAATTAACTGTTCCAGCCAAGAAGGAAAGCTCTGAAGTGAAGGGGATGTGATAAATGTTAGCTTGTTTTCTCTATGTGTTAACTGTCCTAAAGCAGCCGCTAAAAGGAGGGCACTGTTTTTTTCATTCAAGTCCTTAAAAAAACAATTAAATAGAGCCGCTCTTGCATTAAGGAGGACATCTGAAACAGGAACACCAATAAGAGAAGCAGGCATTAATCCAAACTCTGTAAATGCAGAAAAACGCCCCCCAACATCAGAAGGAGCTTTAAATACAGCACGGAATTCTCTCTCTATTGCCAGCTTCTCAAGCTGTGTGCCTGCATCAGTTATCGCCACAAAGCAGTCTCCCGGCTGGCTATTTTTCTTGCTCACAAGATGCCAAAAGTATCGAAAAAAGGAGAGGGTCTCAACTGTAGTACCTGATTTACTTGAAACAATGAAAAGAGTTTTTTTCAGCTCAATAGTCTTCGTAATATGTTTTATTGCATCAGGATGAGTGCTGTCACATACAATCAATTCAGGGCAGTTATGAGCACTCCCAAATGTCTCCTTAAAAACTTCTGGCGCCAGACTGGATCCTCCCATTCCAAGAATAACAGCATAATCGAAATCATTTTTGCGTATATCTTCTGTAAAACGCTGGATATCCTGAAGCTTTGATTCCATCTCATTTGGGAGATTTAACCACCCGAGGCGGTCAGAAATTTCAGGTATTGGATCAGGGGACCATAGTGTATGGTCTTTCTCCAAAAGGCGTCTCATGACATTCTGAGATTTACAGCGTAAGAGGTGATTACGCACAGATTCCTGTAAATCACCAAGTTTAAAGAAAGGAGTATTTTCTTTCACTTAACC